>JAFIHK010000107.1 GCA_017848635.1 Bacteroidales bacterium
AAGGATATGGAAGAACTGGTGGTGAAACCATTGGAAAGATTCCAGAGAATAATTGGTGCCATCATCAACATACTTATTGATGCCGAAATATATAGAATCGGCCTCTTAATCATATCGCGCTCAGCAATCAGAGCATACACTATTACAGAGACCCAGATCATTATTGCTCCAAACTTGGAGAGCATAGCTAATCCGATGAAAATTGCCGAAATTATTGAAGCGAACCTTGCCAATATGACACTCTCTCTGTTCAGGCCATATTTAGGGAAAATCCCCTCTACAAGAAAGTATAACGAAAGCAGAAAGAAGATGGTCAGGGGAGTATCGGGGGTAATAAAGATACCGGTCAAAATAGAACAGTAGGGTGAGGCTGCAAATAGGAGGGCTGAGTAAAAACCTGTTTTGGAGTTTTTAACTCTTCGTCCTATGATAAAAATCAGCCATATATTTATTGTCCCAATTATAATTGAAGGGAGTCTTACAAAAAACTCTGAATCGAAATAGAGGTTAATTGTAAAGAGCTGAATGAGCCATCCAAGCATTGGCGGTTGGTCAAAGTGCGTTGTGTCGGGGTAAAGTGCATGGGTCCAGTAGTAAGCTTCGTTAGGCCCCAGTTCCAGAAATATTGCCAGCAAAATTCTTGCTATAAGTGATACTGACAACAGAATCAGCATTGGTCTTTTAAGCTCGGTCTCTTTAAACATCGCCTTTGATAATTTTTAAACTTATTATATTAAATCTTCTTATAAAGAGAACTGCTGCAAAAAGGAGTCCCAGCAAGAGGCCTATCCACACTCCGACAGCTCCCAGATTAAATACAAACCCTAAAACATACCCCAAAGGTAAACAAACAAAATAATAGGACAACACCGATATATAAAGAGGTTTTTTTACATCTGACACGCCCCTGAGACACGCCAGCCCCGAAAGCTGCATAGCATCGAATATCTGGAACATAGCCGAAATTATAAGAAGCACGGAGGCCAATTTAATAACCTCCGGATCATTTGTGAAAAGCAGAGGAATCTGTTTATTTAGAATAAAATAGAGCAGGGCACTGATCGACATTAGTGCAACACTCAGGTGTATCGAGGCAATTCCCGCTTTTCTCATAGCACTATAATCTCCGGCACCGTACTGATGACTCACTCTGATAGTAGCTGCAGCTCCAACTCCAAGGGCAAGCATAAATGAGAAGCTGCTCATAGACATTGCAATCTGATGAGAGGCTAGAGAAACCTTACCGAGCCATCCTACCATTACTGCACTAAAGCTGAATGCAGTAATTTCAACAAGTGTCTGTATTGAGAGTGGAATAGAGGTCTTGAGAATATCTCTCATTTTATCCAGATCGGTAAGTCTCTTTGTGAAATATTGGAAGAAACGGTTATACTCCTCTTTTTTTATGTAGATATAGATAAATGATAAAATCATCACTATGCGACTGATTAGAGTAGCAAGAGATGCACCCTCAACACCCATTTTAGGAAATCCCAATTTTCCATAGATTAAAACCCAGTTTAACGATATGTTTATAAGATTGGCAGTCAGAGTTATATACATTGCATATTTTGTTATGCCAATACCTTCGGAGAACTGTCTGGCTCCGAAAAAGAGGAGAAAAGGGAGAATAGAGAATATCTGAATATTGTAATAGCCCTTTGCAAGAGAAACGATCTCGGGAGATTGCCCCATATTCCCCATAAAAGAGCCTATAACAACCATTATAAACGTAAGTACGATAGCAAGTCCGGTGTTAAGAACTATTGCATTTTGAAGAAGGTGCCCGGCGAATTTATAGTCTTTTCTTCCGAAGCTCTGGCCAACGTGTGGTGTTAGTCCCTGAGAAAATCCGATCCCGAAAACAATTCCGGGAACAAGGATTGAATTTGCAAATGATACAGAGGCCAGTTCGGCGGTGCCCAGGTGTCCAACCATTATATTGTCTGCAAGATTGACTGTTACCTGCCCTGCCTGAGCAAGCATTACCGGTACTGCAACCTTAAGATTTCTTTTATAGAAGGGCAGATATTCGTTAAAACTCATTCTGCAAAGATAATATTATTGTATATTTATGACTGGATTTTAAATTGTTTTAAAGATGGAAATTAGCTTTATAGAGAGGGCAGATGCCTGGATTAACGGAGGCTTCGATGAAGAGACTAAAAGAGAGATAATCAGCTTGAAAGAGAATAATTTAAAGGAGCTGGAAGATTGCTTTTACAGAAATCTTGAATTTGGTACAGGCGGTTTGAGGGGGGTGATGGGACCAGGAACCAACAGAATGAATAAATATACTGTTGGTATGGCAACTCAGGGATTGGCTAACTACATCAGGGACTCTTTTCCCGGGCGAGAGAGGTTATCTGTAGCGATTGCATACGATAGCAGAAACTTCAGTACTTTCTTTGCGGAGGTGACTGCAGGTGTATTCTGTGCAAATGGAATAGATGTCTTTATGTACAGTGAATTGAGGCCTACTCCCCAGCTGAGCTTCACTATAAGGGATCTCAAATGCGTTGCGGGGGTGATGATAACAGCTTCTCACAATCCCAAGGAGTATAATGGATATAAGGTGTATTGGGAAGATGGCGCTCAAATAACTGCTCCACACGACTCAAATATAATTTCGGAGGTCGAGAAGATTACTGACCCGTCACAGGTAAATTTTACGGGAGGATCAGGCAAACTTCATCTGCTCGGAGAGGATGAGGACAAAAGGTATCTCGATGCTATTTTATCTCTTATGCTCTCACCCGAGGAGGTTGCAAAACACAATGATTTTAAGATTGTATTTACCCCTCTTCATGGTACCGGTATAACAATGGTTCCTAAGGCTTTAAAAAGGTTGGGATTTACTAACTTAATAACCGTTCCTGAGCAGTCTGTACCGGATGGCAATTTTCCGACCGTCAAATCTCCGAATCCGGAGGAGAGCTCTGCTCTTAAAATGGCTCTCGATTTAGCTGCTGCCTCCAATGCAGATCTGGTTATGGCAACCGATCCGGATGCCGATAGACTTGGTATCGCAATCAGGGACGATAAGGGTGAGATGGTGCTTCTTAACGGAAACCAAACTGCAGCATTACTAACCTTCTATATTCTTTCAAGACGAAAAGAGCTGGGACTTCTCAATGAAAAGTGTTATATGGTCAAAACCATTGTAACAACAGATCTTCTCAGGTCTTTAGCATCGGCATTTGGAGTCGAGATGTTCGAGGTCCTTACCGGATTCAAGTATATTGCAGAGGTCGTGAGAGAGCTTGAGGGTGAAAGAGAGTTTATAGGAGGTGGGGAGGAGAGTTACGGATTCAATGTTGGTGAGTATGTTCGTGACAAGGATGCAGTTGTCTCATGTGCCCTTTTTGCAGAGGCTGCTGCTTGGGCTGCTTCGAAAAACAGGTCGCTTTGGGGAATCCTCAGAGATATATATCTCCACTACGGTTTTTATAAAGAGAGTCTTCTCTCCTTAACCAAAAAGGGTAAAGATGGGATGGAGCAGATAAACAGAATAATGTCCGATTTGAGGAGAAAACCTATTGAGAGTATAGACGG
>JAFIHK010000108.1 GCA_017848635.1 Bacteroidales bacterium
ATTACCCGCAGAGGCCTCTGTTGCATAAACAAACGGATTTAGCATATAAAGACCTCTGCCGGCGCAGGGGTCTTTTTTTTATACTTACGATTTTTAAGCAAACAGGATGGCCAAAGCAAAAATAAGAGATATTCTTAAAGAGAGGATACTTGTTCTGGATGGAGCAATGGGAACGATGATCCAGCAATTTAAATTTTCGGAAGAGGAGTTCCGGGGAGATGAATTCGCCGATTTCCCTTATCCTCTGAGGGGTAATAATGACCTGCTGACTCTAACCAGGCCGGAGGCAATAATTCAGATTCATACTAAATATCTTGAAGCAGGTGCTGATATTATTGAGACCAATTCATTCTCATCTACACGAATAGGAATGGCTGAGTACCATCTGGAGGAGTATGCATATAAAATCAGTTACGAATCTGCCAGAATTGCACGCTCAGTAGCCGATGAATTTACAAGGGCCAACCCCTCAAAACCTCGATTTGTTGCCGGCTCTATCGGGCCTACGAACAAGACTTGCGGAATCTCTCCGGATGTGAATAATCCCGGATTCAGAGCTATAACATTTGACGAGCTCAGAGGTGCATATAAAGAGCAGGCTTTGGCGCTAATCAGAGGCGGTTCGGATATATTATTGGTAGAGACCGTATTCGATACTCTTAATGCAAAAGCTGCACTGGCGGGAATAGAGGATGCGAAGAGAGAGTTGTCGGAACTGGGAGAGCGATTTGGCGATGTTGAGACGATGGTGTCGGGTACAATTACTGATGCTGCAGGGAGAACACTATCGGGGCAGACAGTTGAGGCCTTCTCCATCTCTTTGTCACACTACCCGCTTTTAAGTATTGGCCTTAACTGCGCATTCGGCCCTGACCAGCTTAAAACATATCTGAAAAGGCTTAAGAGGGTTTCCGGAATCTATATATCTGCACATCCGAACGCAGGTCTTCCCAATGAATTCGGGGAGTATGACCAGACTCCGCATAAAATGGCATCACTTTTAAAAGAGTACGTTGAAGAGGGGATGGTAAATATAGTTGGTGGTTGCTGTGGAACAACTCCCGATCATATTCGGTTAATATCTTCTATAGTTGAGGGGTCTGCACCACCTGCTCCGTCAGTGATAGAGCGGAGCCTCAGGCTGAGCGGTCTTGAGCCTCTGGTTGTAAACTCTCTCTCCAACTTCGTTAATGTGGGTGAGAGAACAAATGTGTCGGGTTCGAGGAGGTTTCTTAACCTCATAAAAGATGGCAGATACTCCGATGCAGTTGAGATAGCAAGGGCTCAGGTCGATGGTGGTGCGCAGATTATTGATGTGAATATGGACGATGCAATGCTCGACGGAGTCACTGCTGTGATCTCATTTCTTAATCTTATCGCTGCAGAGCCCGACATTGCGAGAGTTCCGGTTATGATTGACAGTTCGAGGTGGGAGATAATAGAGGCTGCTCTAAAAGTTATTCAAGGTAAGGGAGTTGTAAATTCTCTCTCCCTGAAGGAGGGTGAGTCTACCTTTATTGAGAGGGCAGCAAAGGTCAGGAGCTATGGTGCCGCATTGATTGTTATGGCTTTCGATGAAAAGGGGCAGGCGGATACGCTTGAACGGCGGATTGAGATTTGTGAGCGTTCATATAAAATTCTTATTGAGAGCGTTGGATTCCCTCCTGAGGATATAATCTTTGACCCCAATATTTTTCCGGTTGCTACAGGAATGGAGGAGCACCGAAGAAACGGGATTGATTTTTTTCTCGCAGCCAAATGGATTAGGGAGAATCTGCCCTACACCAATGTAAGTGGCGGAGTGAGTAATGTGTCATTCTCATTCAGGGGAAATAACCGTGTCAGGGAGGCGATGCATGCTGCTTTTCTTTATTATGCAATAGGGCATGGAATGAATATGGGGATTGTAAATCCGGAACTCCTGGAAGTTTACGATGAGATTGATAAAGAGTTGCTTGAAAGAGTTGAGGATGTGCTTCTCGACAGAAGGGAGGATGCTACGGAGAGGTTGGTGATATTTGCTGCATCGGTAAAGGGAGAGGAGGGTTCTTCCGGTGTTGTCCGAAGAGTTGACGAGTGGCGTAGTGCCGCTCTTCAGGAAAGAATCACGCACTCTCTTGTAAAGGGTATCGATGAATATATCGAGGCAGATGCAGAAGAGGCGAGAGTTCTGTGCGGAAGTGCCGTAGAGGTTATCGAGACTTGGTTGATGAAGGGGATGAATGTTGTCGGCGATCTCTTCGGAAGTGGAAAGATGTTTCTCCCGCAGGTGGTTAAATCGGCAAGGGTCATGAAGAGGGCTGTATCGTATCTGCTCCCGTATATCGAAAGCGATAAAATCGATAGGGGGTCATCACCTGTAATTGTGATGGCTACTGTTAAAGGGGATATTCACGATATTGGGAAAAATATTGTTTCGGTGGTTCTCTCATGCAATAACTTTAGAATTGTAGATCTTGGGGTGATGGTTCAGGCTGAGATAATAATTGATACTGCCGTGAAAGAGGGAGCTTCGATAATCGGCCTGAGCGGGCTTATTACTCCCTCACTTGACGAAATGATTTCTGTGGTAAGAGAGTTGGAAAGGAGAGGGCTTAGAATTCCGGTAATTATTGGTGGTGCGACTACTTCCAGAATTCATACTGCGGTTAAGATTGCGCCTGAGTACTCAGGGTCTGTTATTCATGTGAGCGATGCCTCCCGGGCTGTGCCTGTGGCAAGGGCAATAACTTCGGAGGGTGCCGATGAGTATGCTGCATCAATTAAAGAGGAGTATAATTTGTTGCTTGAGGGGCATTTGAAAAGAGGTGCGGAGAGGGAGCTGCTGACACTTCAGGAGGCTCGTGCCAATTCGTTTAAAACCATTTGGAGTACGTATTCTCCTGCACAGCCGGCCGTTATCGGCGTACATAAGGTGTGTACAACTGTAAAGGAGCTTGTAAGTTACATAGACTGGACACCTTTCTTCCGCCTTTGGAATATTAATGTTAAGTACCCTTCTGTTTTGGAGCACGATATATATGGTGCCGAGGCAAATAAGCTTTTCATCGATGCAGGCGCGATCCTGAGTAGAGTTGAAGATGTTGTTCTGGAAGGGCTCTTTGGAATATTTAAGGCGGCCTCTGATGGTGATGATATATTGGTGTTGAATGAAAAGGGGGTGCAGATATCAAGGCTGATAACTCTGAGACAGCAAGCTGTTAAACCGGCAGGCGTCCCAAATATTGCCCTTGCAGATTTTATTGCACCACTCTCGGCCAACTCACCGGATCATATCGGCCTCTTTTGCGTAACCGCCGGCCGCAATTTCGAGCTGCTGGCAAAAGAGTTTGAATCCTCAGGGGACGATTACAATTCAATAGTTTGTAAAGCATTGGGAGACCGGATAGCCGAAGCATTCGCCGAGTATCTGCACGAAAGGGTAAGGAGAGAGTTCTGGGGTTATGCCAAAGATGAAGATTACTCACCACAAGAGTTAATAACTGCAAAATACAGGGGGATCAGACCTGCTCCTGGTTACCCTGCCTGTCCGGATCATCTCGAAAAGAGAACAATCCTGACACTTCTCGAAGCAGAATCCCAAATTGGTGTAAAACTTACCGAGAGTATGGCAATGTGGCCGGCCTCTTCGGTTTCGGGATATTACTTTTCACACCCCCAAAGCAGATATTTCGGGCTTGGAAAGATTAGCGAAGAGCAGATACTTGATTATTCTAAAAGAAGAGGATTAAAGAGGGCTGAGGCTCAAAAATGGATTATTGCAATATGAAAGTTACCACACACATAGAGAAGAATAAGGGGAAAACACTATTCTCACTGGAGATACTTCCGCCTCTTAAGGGACAGAATATAAATTCTTTATATGAGATTCTCGACCCGGTTACAGAGTTTTCACCGGCTTTTATAGACGTTACATTCCACAGGGAGGAGTATGAATACAGAGAGGTTAAGGGTGGATTACTTGAGAGAAGAGTGGTCAAGAGAAGACCAGGGACTGTAGGTATCTGTGCTGCAATTCAGAGCAGATATAAAATCGATGCAGTACCTCACCTTTTGTGTGGAGGTTTTACAAAAGCCGAGACGGAGGATGCGCTTATCGATCTGAGTTTTCTGGGATTCGATAATATTGTTGCACTCAGGGGTGATGCTATAAAGAGCGAGGTTTACTTTACTCCGGAAACCGGTGGAAATACATATGCTCTGGATTTGGTAAGGCAGATATCTGCCATGAACAGGGGAGAGTATCTTGAGGAGAGCATTCAGGGAGAGGGGAGTGATTTCTGCATAGGTGTAGCAGGTTATCCTGAAAAACATCTTGAGGCTCCAAGTATTGAGAGCGATATACATTTTCTGAAAAAAAAGGTTGAGGCCGGAGCGGAATATGTTGTAACACAGATGTTCTTCGATAACGAAAAATACTTTTCCTTCGTTGAGAGATGTCGACAGGAGGGTATAAATGTTCCGATAATCCCGGGATTGAAACCCCTCTCGACAATAAAACAGCTTAACCAGATTCCTCAACGCTTCAAAGTCGATATTCCGGATGATCTGGTAAGAGAGGTAATCAAGGCAAAGAGCCCGGAGTCGGTAAAGGAGATTGGCTTAGAGTGGTGTATAAATCAAAGCCGGGAACTCATCCGTAGAGGAGCCCCCGTGCTTCACTTTTTTTCAAACAGCCGTACGGAGAGTATCTGCCGTATTGCTGCATCTATCTTTTAAAATTAGAGCCATCCTTCGCATGAGCACATAAGGTTGCGGTCGCCGTAACCGTTGTCCACTCTTGTTACGTGAGGCCAGAACTTGTTCTCCTTGAGCCATTCGAGAGGGTATGCTGCCTCACTTCTTGAGTATTTATGCTTCCACTCGTCTGCACAAACCTCTTTTGCAGTATGAGGAGCATTCTTCAATACATTGTCCTCGGCATCAGCTTTTCCGTCACGTACCGATTCGCACTCCCTCTTGATTGAGATCATTGCTTCAACAAAGCGGTCAAGTTCTCCAAGCGGCTCACTCTCTGTTGGCTCTACCATGAGTGTTTCTACAACCGGGAATGAGAGAGTAGGAGCGTGGAATCCGTAGTCCATCAATCTCTTGGCGATATCGGTGGCATCTACGCCATACTCTTTACGGAAGTGCCTCAGGTCGAGAATGCACTCATGAGCAACACGGCCCATTGCTCCGGAATAGAGCGTTTCGTACTCCCCTTTAAGTTTTGCTGCGATATAGTTAGCATTGAGAATAGCGACCTTAGTTGCCTTTTTAAGACCGTCAGGTCCAAGAAGCTTAATGTAGGCATGGGTGATAGGCAGAGCCAGCGGGCTTCCGTAAGGGGCCGAGCTGACAGCATTCATATCATTTCCGGTACCCTGTTCTCCATTAATAAATTTGTGTCCCGGAAGGTAGGGTGCAAGCTCTTTTGTTACGCAGATGGGACCGATACCAGGGCCACCGCCTCCGTGAGGAATTGCAAAGGTTTTATGCAGGTTCAGGTGGCAGACATCAGCCCCAATGAAACCGGGAGTTGTAAGCCCTACCTGTGCATTCATATGTGCTCCGTCCATATAAACCAAACCACCGTTTTCGTGGATTATACTTACAATTTCGCGAATCTTAACTTCAAACACTCCATGTGTCGAAGGGTATGTGATCATCAGACAAGAGAGATTATCTCTATGCTCCTGAGCCTTCTTCCTCAATTCATCTACATTTATATTGCCATTCTCATCGCATGCAACAAGAACGATCTCCATTCCGGCCATTGCCGCACTTGCGGGATTTGTTCCGTGAGCAGATGTAGGGATGATTGCAATATTGCGCTGATGGTTACCTTTTGCCATGTGGTAAGCCCTGATAGCCATAAGACCTGCGTACTCTCCGGCAGCTCCGGAGTTAGGTTGCAATGAACAAGCATCGAATCCTGTTATAACTGCTAGATCATTTTCCAACTCTCTGATCAGTTGCATATATCCTTCAACCTGGTCAGCAGGAGCAAATGGGTGAACATTTGAGAGTTCAACCCAACTCATTGGCATCATCTCAACGGCAGCGTTGAGTTTCATGGTACAAGAGCCAAGAGGAATCATCGAGTGAGTAAGGGAGATATCTCTTCTCTCAAGTTTTTTGATATACCTCATAAGCTCTGTCTCGGAGTGGTGTTTGTTAAATACAGCCTGTTGCAGATATTTACTCTCTCTCCTCATAGGGCAGAAGTTCAGATATGTACTGCCACCCAAGTCCTCAACACAAGCTGTTTCAAATATTTCGGCACCAACCTTCTTATCCTTAACTCCAAAGATATCCAGAATAGCTTTGATCTCCTCAACAGTTACAACCTCGTCGAATGCTATTCTTACTCTGTCTGCAGAAGGATAGAAGAGGTTGATTCTCTTTTCAACTGCTTTTTTGCCGATCTCTTTTGCATTAACACCAACAATTTCAATTGTATCGAAATAGTGTTCGCAAGCGAGTGTATATCCGGCACTCTTAAGGGCATCACCAGTAAAGTGTGCACCAACTGCGGTTCTTGTGGCAATACACTTAAGCCCTTCCGGACCGTGGTAAACCGCATACATTCCCGACATTGTAGCCATTAGAGCCGTTGCAGTACAGATGTTTGAAGTAGCCTTCTCTCTCTTTATGTGCTGCTCTCTGGTCTGCAGTGCCATCCTAAGAGCAGGGTTACCCTCTCTGTCAACTGAAACGCCTATGAGTCTGCCGGGCATATTTCTCTTATACTCATCCTTTGTTGCAAGGAACCCTGCTGTAGGTCCTCCAAAACTCATAGGAAGACCGAATCTTTGGGCAGTACCCACTGCTATATCTGCACCCCATGCCGACGGTTCCTTTATTACACATAGTGCAAGCAGGTCGGTTACGGCGGTAACAAGTATACCCTTCTCGTGAGCTTTAGCTGCAAAGTGAGAGTAATCCCTCACGTCGCCGTTTGCTGCAGGATATTGTAAAACTGCACCAAAGCACATATCTCCGAATTGGTATTCCAGATAATCGCCTGTCTCTACTACGATATTTAGGGCGGCAGCTCTGGTTTTTATTACCGAAAGCACCTGAGGAAATACATTATTATCGACAAATACTATATTTTTGCCTGCTTTAACGGCATCTCTCGAGCGGAGTTCGTACATCATTCTCATAGCTTCGGCGGCAGCTGTTGCATCGTCAAGCATAGATGAATTTGCAATCTTAAAACCTGTAAGATCCGACACCATAGTCTGGAAGTTTAGAAGAGCTTCAAGACGACCTTGTGAGATCTCGGCCTGATATGGAGTATAAGATGTGTACCAAACGGGATTTTCAAAAACATTTCTCACCACAACCGGAAGAGTTGCTGTTCCATAAAAGCCGAGCCCAATGAGGGAGCGGAACTTTTTATTCTTGTCTGCAAGAGACTTGACATATCCAAGATATTCGTACTCGCTCACAGCTTTACTGAGATTAAGCGGTTTATCAAGCAAAATATCGGATGGAACTGTCTGCTTAACCAGGTCGTTTAATGAATCTGCCCCCACAACTTTGAGCATCTCGCGTATTTCGTGTTCACGAGGCCCATTGTGTCTGTCAACAAATTTATATAGCATAATAAGTTAATATTTAGTTGTTTATATTATTACTAATAACAAAGATAATCAATATTCCCGGTGGTTGTTCTTAATTCCATCTCTCAAGCTCTAACCTGATGAAAATGAAGAGCAGAATTGTGAATGACCATAATGAGGAGCCTCCGTAGCTTATGAACGGCAGTGGAATTCCTATCACAGGAGTTATCCCTATAGTCATTCCTATATTTATAAAAAAGTGCATAAAGATGAGTGCCGCGACGGAGTAACCATAAATTCTGGCAAAAGAGTCCCTCTGTTTTTCGGCAAGCGAAATGATACGAATAATCAAATATACAAAAAGTGACACGACAAACACCGAGCCCAGGAATCCCCACTCTTCGCCTATTGTGCAGAAGATGAAGTCGGTACTCTGTTCGGGAACAAAGTCAAACTTTGTCTGAGTCCCCTGAAGGAACCCTTTTCCTGAAAATCCTCCCGAACCAATTGCAATTTTTGACTGGTGAACATTATATCCCCACCCTTGAAGATCCTTTTGGATTCCGAGCAGATTCTCAATTCTTACCTTTTGGTGAGGCTGTAGAATTGTGTCGAAAATAAACTCAACGGAGTAAATGAGAGCAACCGATCCGGCAAAACAGATGAGGAGGTACCACAAATAGGCAAGCCTCCTTTTAACAGCCCGGTATACCTGATATATTATAAGTGGAATAATCATAACAAAGAGCCATGTCTCTTTAGGCAGATTCTCAAAGCCGGAGAGAAACGGGAGCTCAGCAAGCCTTGGCGAATATGCCAAAGCCGGAATAAATATCGCAGTGAAGAGTATGTTTGTGAAAACCCTTTTAGAGTTGATTGTCTCAATTACAGACATAATAAAGACGAGCACAATTATACTTACAAAAGGATTGAACCTCAGCGTAAGAACAAATAGAAGGATTGCCATTAAGCCAAGGGCCAGAACTGTGCCGCTCATTCCCTCCCTGTAGAGAACAAAAAGAAATGCAAGATATACAAGAGCCGAGCCGGTCTCCTTCTCGAGTACGATCAATAACATTGGTGCAAGCAGAAGAGCCCCTACCTTGAGGTAACTCATCAGGGTCCCCAGTTTGAAATTATGCTTGCTCATAAGTGCCGCCAGAGCCAGGGCAGTTGTTATCTTTGAGAATTCCGCAGGTTGCAGCCGGAAAGGACCAATCATAAACCACGATTTGGAGCCGTTTACCTCAACCCCGAGGAATATTACGATAAAGAGCATTAAAAGGGCTCCGGTATATAAGATCCAGGCTATAACGTGGTAGCTTTTAGGATCTATGACAAAAAGAATAAAATAGGCCAGAACCAGCGACGTTACAATCCATATAAACTGCATGCCGTAACGCTGTGAAAGATTAAAGATTCCGGCGTTCTCTTCATCGTATACTGAGGCAAAAACACTTATCCAGCCAATCAGAACCAGAATAATATAGATTCCTATCAGTTGCCAGTCAAGTTTGCCGTATTTGAGCCTCGGATTCATTTTGCGTTGAGTATTATTGTATTTGACTCCGATATATGTTTTTCAAGATCCTTTCTTTCAACTTCCCGTTTAAGATATTTTTCAATCATAAGAGAAGCTATCGGTGCAGCCCAGGTCGCCCCAAATCCAGCATTCTCAATGTACGCAGCAATTGCAATTTTTGGATTATCCATTGGCGCAAAGCAGATAAATACTGAGTTGTCTTTTCCGTGTGGGTTTTGTGCTGTTCCGGTTTTTCCACAGATGTCCAACCCCTCAACAGCGACTCTCCATGCAGTGGCTCCGGAACCAGGAGGCGAGTTCACCGCCCGGTACATCCCTCGTACTGCCACATCGAAATGCTCCCTGTCCACCATCGTGAAGTGCTTTTGTGTGTAGTCAGCACTAATTGTAGTATCGGGAGAACCCTTAATAATATGAGGAGTATAATAATACCCCCTGTTTGCTATAATCGCCGCAAGGTTTGCAAGGTGAAGAGGAGTGGTTCCGATCTCCCCTTGCCCGATTGCAAGAGATATAATTGATAGTGATTTCCACCTGTTCTCTCCGTGAATTCTATCGTAAGTTTTGGTCGAAGGAAGAGTTCCTCCCTGTTCGGCCGGGATATCGCTGCCCAATTTATGACCGAATCCGAAACTCTCTACCATCTCTCTCCAACGATTAAAAGATTGTGCAATATTGGGATACTTCTTATTGTCAAGAATCTCTCTGAATGCCCAGCAGAAGTAAGCGTTGCAGGACATCATAATTGACTCCTCAAGATTAGTGGGAGATGGGTGCGCGTGACAGGCGACACCTCTGCCCACATGATATCCCATCCGGCACAGATACTCATCGTCAAGGTCGATTACACCCTCTTGAAGAGCAATTAGCCCGTTAACGATCTTAAATACCGACCCCGGAGGGTAAGGAGACATTACTGCCCTGTTAAACATCGGTTTATAAGGATCATTTACAAGTTCCGAATAGTATTTGCTAATCGTAGCCAGTTTATCTACACTTACCCCCGGACTGGAAACCAGAGCTAATACCTCACCTGTAGATGGTTCAATGGCAACAACACTCCCTATTTTGTTTGCCATAAGCATCTCCCCGTAACTCTGAAGCTCTGCATCAATAGAGGTTATAATAGATTTTCCGGGAATTGCCTCTTTATCGTACTTGCCGTCGGAGAAGCTTGATTTGACCTTGTTGTGAACATCCCTCAAGAATATGTTGTACCCCTTCTCCCCTCTCAATATCTTTTCAAAGGCCTGCTCCATTCCTGTTCTTCCGACATAATCCCCCCTTTTGTACTCAGGGTTTTTTCTGATGAATGATGTATCTACCTCATTGATATAACCGAGCAGATTGCCACCTGCATTGTAAGGGTATGTTCTTATGGTTCTCGATATTGCGTTGAATCCGGGAAACTTGTATGCTTTTTCAAGAAAGACAGCATACTGTTTGCTGTTTGCCTGTTTTACAAAAGGGAGAGTCTGATAACCGATTTTCCTCTTATTCTTTTTGTAATTCTTTAATGTTGTCTTAACATCATTTATATCGAGACCAAAAATATTGCAAAGGTCGATAGTGTCGAATTGCTTTACCTCATAAGGGGTAATCATTATATCGTATGCAGTCTCGTTCCCTACCAGAATTTTACCGTTCCGGTCGAGTATAAGGCCTCTTGCAGGGTATCTTACGTCGTAACGGAAGGCGTTATTATCGGCATTGATCTTATATTGATCGTCAAGGATCTGAATATTGAAGAGCTGAATCACAATAAGGGCTGCAACCGTAAAGATGCCGGCAATTAATATAGATTTGTGCTTGAACTCAACTCCCATTTTAAGAGACTATTTTTTATAGAATATTCCGAACTCGATGAGTACAATTATAAGTGTGTTCAGTACAACGCTTACCAGAACGCGGGCCAGACTCTCCGACACAAACGGTGTTCCGAAGTTCTCCACTATTGTGAGGAAAATATGGTGAAAGAGCAGTCCTGTGAAGATATATATCGTGAACCTTGTGGCTCCCGAGTTTGCCAGACCCGGCCTTGCCTGTTTCTCTATATCGCTGCCCCTGAGAATGATCTTCATAAGAAGAGGCTGGATGAAAGCAAGAAGTACCGAGGCAGATGCATGTAGTCCCAATACTTCGTTTGAAAAGAAGCCAACAAAGACTCCAAGCAGAAACGCAGATATCAGTAAGCGGGCCGGAGAGG
>JAFIHK010000109.1 GCA_017848635.1 Bacteroidales bacterium
AAAAGATAAGATAGAGATTATATACAATACTCCGCTGCTAACCACCGCAGGTATATGGCAGGATGGAGTACTTAAGCTGGGCGATAAGAGTGTTCCTTGCGAACGTATCATTAATGCAGCGCATAGAGTGGGCAATATTATCGAATCGGACATAGAGTTAGAGACCGAGAATGGTTTCTACAAAGTAGATGAGTATTTCGAGACCTCAGTAAAGGGAATCTATGCAGCAGGGGATGTCAACGGAATATCTCACTATGCTCACATAGGGTCGGCTCAGGGACTTCACATAATAAACCGTATAAACGGAATAGATGAGAAGCTCGATCTCAAGAGGCTTCCGATGAATATGTACTCACTTCCGGAGGCGGCTCAGGTTGGATTTACCGAACAGGAGGCTCTTAACGAGGGTTATGATATCAAGGTAAGTGAATTCCCTCTGTCGGCAAATGGAAAAGCTCTCACTGAGGGTTCAGCGGATGGGTTTGTCAGACTCATCTCCGACAAAAAATATGGGGAGGTTCTGGGGGTACAGATAGTAGCTCCCAATGCAACCGATATGATTAACGAGGCTACCGCCTATATGCAGCTTGAATCTACTGTTTATGACATAGCACACACAGTCCACACGCATCCAACAGTATCCGAGATATTTATGGAAGCCGGATTTGAAGCGGTAGACAAGGCTATCCACAAATAGAGAACTCCGATTACAAATTAATGTTGTCGATGGAAACAATTACAGAACCAGTATCGGGAGAGATTCCGGTAATGGAGTATAATCTCCCTGACTCTGTTCTCATAAACTCAGCAGAGCGGTCGGGCTCCATTATATGGAGACCCGACAGACTCTGCGTAGTACTTGGCAGGGCAAACAGTGCAAAAGAGTCACTGGTTTACGAGAACATTATTGCAGATAATGTACCGGTATATAAACGTCCCTCTGGAGGTGAGAGCGTTATACTCTCTCCGGGTATGATTGTATTTTCTCTAAAAACAGGATTTACCGGCACTATGAGCACCTCGCAGATATTCTCTAAAATCAACCGATCACTCATAGGCAGATTATCGGAGCTAGGCATCAGGAATCTGCACTCCAGGGGAATATCCGATTTGTCAATAGGAGAGAAGAAGATAGCAGGCTCATCCATGTATCTGATAAAAGACTCTCTTTTCTACCACTCTGTTCTCAATTTATACGAAGATGTTTCGCTGATATCCAAATACCTCAGGCACCCCAAAAGAGAGCCTGACTACAGATTGGGACGCAGTCACGATGAATTCGTAACATCAATCCGGAGAGAGGGGTATGTCATCGGTTACGAACAGGTAAAAGAAAAAATCGCACTGGCGCTAAAAGAGCTCGAAGATTAGTACCTTTGCACTATGGCAAGCATTTTACAGGCAGAGAGGATATCCAAATCGTACGGAACCAAGGTTCTTTTTAAAGACCTGACAATCAATATAAACGAAGGAGACAAAATTGCGCTCATCGCTCCAAACGGGAGCGGTAAGAGCTCGCTGTTAAAGATACTGGCAGGTATTGACAGCTCCGACTCGGACGGAATAGTGAGAGTATTCGGAGGAGTCCGATGCGCATACCTGGAGCAGGAACCCCGATTCGACCCCGATAAGTCAATATTCGAAGAGGTCTTTTCGGCATCCGACAAACTCAGTTCGACAATAGCGGAGTATGAGAGCGCAATAATATCCGGAGATCACAAGAGAATTGAGAATGCGATACATGCAATGGATGTGGCAGATGCATGGAAGTACGATACTAAAATAAAGCAGATTCTATCTTCGCTCAATATCAGCGATTTAACAAAAAAATGCAGAGAGCTCTCAGGAGGACAGAGAAAAAGGATTGCTCTCGCGGGTATGATGATTCACGAAGCAGGATTCATCATTATGGATGAGCCTACAAACCACCTGGACCTGGAGATTATCGAGTATCTGGAAGAGTATCTCAGAAGAACACAGGCAACTATTCTGATGGTTACCCACGACCGCTATTTTCTGGACAGAGTGTGCAACCAGATTCTCGAGCTGGATAACGGTTCGCTCTTCTCATATAAGGGCAACTACTCCTATTTTCTGGAGAAGCGTGAAGAGAGGCTGGAGAATCAGAACAGCGAAACCGAAAAAGCGAGAAATCTGCTCAGAGGAGAGCTCGAGTGGATGAGAAGGATGCCACAAGCCAGAGCCACCAAAGCGAAATATAGAATTGACGCCTTTTATGAACTGAAGGATAGAGCCTCAAAGCAACATACCGAAAAGGCAATGAAGATAGAGGTGCACACCTCCAGACTGGGCAAAAAGATAATTAACTGCAAAAATGTATCCCACTATTATGGAGATATCTGCACTGTGGACGGATTCACCTATAACTTTGCCAGAGGCGAAAAGGTTGGAATCGTGGGACCGAACGGATGCGGAAAATCTACATTTCTAAATATATTAACCGGAGCGACTGAGGCTGTTTCAGGTGTGATCGATCGCGGGGAGACACTGGTATTCGGATACTACAAACAGGATGGATTATCCTTTGATCCCGAAGATACCGTAATAGATGCCGTAAGAAAGATTGCCGAGACAGTTACACTTTCCGACGGAAACAGTATAAATGTCACCCAATTTCTCTCCAGATTCCTCTTCCCCTACTCTACCCACAATACAAAAATAGCAAGACTTAGCGGAGGAGAGAGACGCAGATTGTATCTTGTAACGGTTCTTATGAAGAACCCAAATTTCCTCATACTCGACGAACCTACAAACGATCTTGATATATTGAGCCTTAATGTCCTGGAGGAGTATCTCTCCGGATTTTCAGGATCTCTGCTTATTGTTTCACACGACCGATATTTTTTGGATAAGCTCTCAGACCACCTGTTTGTTTTTACCGGAAACGGAACTATCAAAGATTTTCCCGGCAACTACTCCGACTACCGCGATTTTGTAAAAGAGCAGGAGCGTGATAATGAGCCGGCTAAGAGCTCTGCAAAACAGGAGAAGAGACGTGATGGTGAGATAAATTCTTCTCAGACAATTGCCAAAAAGAGACTAACCTACAAAGATCAGAAGGAGCTTGAAGCGCTCGAAGCAGATATCGAAAGACTTGAAAATGAAAAGAGTTCGCTCGAAAACGAACTCTCATCGGGTAATCTCTCCAACGAGGAGCTTAACCTTCGCTCTGTAAGATATATGGAGGTGGCCAAATCTCTGGATGAGAAGAGCGAAAGGTGGATAGAGTTAAGTGATTAATCAGCTATACTATACTAACTCCTTTTAATCTGCAGAAAGTATTTAACATTTCGCTGCAATCTCCCGGATATATCAGGTGATGGTTTCCCAGTGGAGACTCTTTAAGAGTATTAACATCTTCGGGAGAGAGTAAAACCTCTATTTGAGTTCGGCAGGCTGTAGCCTTCGATGGCCTGCCGATAACCGGAGCAACAGCAATGAATGCTCTTTTTAACTCTCTGTCGAATCTGAATATTGTAACAATATCCTCTCTGAATCTGCCGGCAATTGCATTTCCCTTACCAGTCTCGTAATGTGTGGTAACTGAGTAGTCCGATAAAAACCCGGGTGCTATGGTACAGTGAGAGAACATAGAGCCACCCTCCTGAACCCTGTTCACATTTGCAATCCACGGAACAACTCCTGTCAACTCCCTGCACACCATCATTCCAAACGCCGCAGTCAAATCGCCTTCACAACCTGCTGGGAACCCATCATTATTAAACATTGCCAAAGAGAGACAAGCAGTCACACCCTCTCTCTGGACCATAGGGAAACACTCAACGGTAACCGCATCCAACTTATGTTTGGAGATTGTCTCCGACAGCATAGTGTGAACTCGCGCGCTGTTATTAAGATCATCTGCCCCTCTTCCGCTAAACATACCGATAAATTCGGAAGATGGTTCGAATTTGGAGAAATGATCGACTTCTGCCCAATCTATTTTAACCAATTCAATTCCATAGAGATCCCTTAATGAGTCTGCCGAAACACCTGAATTTACAAGCCATTCCGATATATTTCCAATCAGACCGACTCTCTTTCCTTTGAGCATCTCAGCCGCACACTTCACTCGATAGAGTTTTTCCAGTGCAGATGGAGTAAGCGGATCCTCCTCTCCAAGCAACCTGTTTTCTATAGCGTAATTATCCAGATAGGATTTTACCTCAGTAGCCGAAGCGTAGGCATTTCCCATTTCCGATCCAACTAAAAAGTATAATTTCCCCTCTTTAACGCTCTCAATACCATTCTTCTCCGAGCCTCCGGTAAGAAAAAAAAGGATATCCGGATCCTCGCTATCCACTATTTCGAAAGAGTCGGCAGGCAACAATTTCTCAATTCTCTCAGGGGCGGACTCCTTTTCAAAAGCCGGAGCACCATTAAAGGTTAATAACTTAATTTTCAGTTTTATCATAAAATAAAATGTTAAATATATGTAAAGTTTGGTTTACTTTATGTAAAGTTTTATTTACATTTGTTTCCAATTAAATATATCAATTTATGAAAAATAATCAAAGCTATTTACTCCCGCACACCTTCAAATATGTTGGCTGGGGTCTTTTCATTGCCGCTTTTCTATTTCTCCCTTTAGCTATGTATGCATTCAACTCTCTACAGCTTATTCCTCAGATTTACAGCAGATATGCAACATTAATTCTATATCTGATACTCTTCTCATCGGCCACCCTTGTTGCCCTTTCAAAAGAGAGATATGAAGATGAGATGACAAAGCAGATTAGAAGCGATGCAGTCACTACTACCGCATATATATCCTTCATTATCTTTACACTCTCACAGTTCATTCTGGCTTTTGACCACGCATTTCGTTTTATCGGAGAGAGATTGTTGGCATATGAGATATTGACTAGATGGCTCAATCCGTTAACTATGTTTCTTCTCTATATAGCTATATTTGAATCGAAGAAGATAATTCTCAAAATAAGATTTAGAAATGAAAAATAGTATACGGGTAGAACGAGCTTCGTTGAAAATATCACAACAAAATCTTGCGGAGGCGGTAGGGGTGAGCAGACAGACCATAATAGCAATAGAGACAGGAAAATTTATTCCATCGGCACTTTTGGCAATAAAAATTGCCCGATACTTTGGGAAAAGTGTCGAGCAGATTTTTGAAATTGATGAGTAGCTATTTAAGTGCTATTGCGATTATCTCTTCTACATCTGCAGATGCACGAACTATTGCAGATTTAAGAGAGTTATCCAAAAATTGGGAGAAAAGATCACTATCCATCCTTGAAACAGATACCGATTTGTCACTCTTTTCGTAAACGCTTATTCTGCAAGGCATCATAGAAGATAGTATCCGGTAATCATCGTTTTGCAGCATCATAGCTGCATAAACCGGGTTACAAACAGCAAACACCTTTACAGGTAACACTTCCACACCGCTCTTTGCCATCGTCTCTTTCAAGTCGTGAACAACAGATATTTTCCAGGATTTATCTAAAACTGCACTCGATATTTTTTCACAGGTCTCATCAAAACTGTACCTGCTTTTATCAACTTTAAATATTTTCGTCTCCATAATCAATAATTCATTATTCACTTAGAATCACTACTAGGGTAAAAAGTTAAAAAGAGTTGAATCGGCATCCTCAGCCGGAACAGGCATACTTCGCTCCCGGATAACCCTTTTGGCCTGATTTCCAAGCTTAACCTCAGGTCTTATCAGCACCTCTTCCTGCTCCGTAATTAACCCCTTTACACGAAATCTGCCGGCCAGCAGACGATAGTACCCCTCAAGAGAGGGTTTAAGCTGAAAGTTCTCGTCGAAGGAGTAGAGAGCTCGTTTGGGAGAGGGAATAATGCTTGCAAGAAAAAT
>JAFIHK010000110.1 GCA_017848635.1 Bacteroidales bacterium
CGGCTGCTCTTAATTGAAGCAATCGAAATGTGGAAATTTTCCCGCAGCAGCGGGGTTATGTGGAATCTGCCTTTTAAACGGCCAATAAAAGCGCCCATTTTTTGAAAAGGAATTAACATCGTAAAAATAGGAAAATAAATGATATTGACATAACTTTGCGCCCAAATAAGCATTTAATGAGAAATTTTGAAAGAAAGAGCGACAGGCCTTACAGGTCTGAGCGAAGGACCGCCGGGGATGGCGCTCCATTAAGAAAAAGAGTGGGAAGAACGGATAAAACCGAGGACTCTTCTCCAAAGAGAGAATTCAGAAAATCGACCAGAAGTGGTTCCGAAAGACCTTATCAGGAGAGAGATAGCAGCAGAAGAGGATTTTCGGGAAGAGGTCCTGGCAAGAGAGAGTTCGGTAAATCTGAATTCGGAAGTAAAGAGTATGGCAAAAGAGATTTTGGCAATAAAGAACATACTAAAAGAGATTCAACCAGGAAAGAGCTTGTAAAAAAGGATTTTTCCGATAATACAACCGGAAGCAGAGAATTTGGAAGAAAGGAGTATAGAAGAGGCGAGTCAGGTAAGGGTGAATTCGGAAACAGAGATCGTTACCAGAAAAGAGATGAGCGCTATCCTAAAAAAGATGATCGCTTTTCAAAAAGAGATGAGCGTTATCCAAAAAAAGATGATCGCTACGCTAAAAGAGACGAGCGCTTCACAAATAAAGATGATCGCTATGCCAAAAAGGATGAGCGTTTCTCTAAAAAAGATTATCGCTATCCAAGAAAAGAGAGATTCTCAAAAAAGGTAGTAAAGAAAACATCTGCAAAAGTTAAAAAGGGGGGCGATGACGGTGTTAGATTAAATAAATTTATTGCCAATTCGGGACTCTGCTCAAGAAGAGAGGCAGATGGTTATATTACTGCCGGGTTGGTAAGTGTGAATGGTGAGATAGTGACCACACTGGGGGTAAAGATAAATCCGGGAGATGATGTCAGATTTAACGGAGAGAGGCTCAAAGGTGAGCAAAAGGTCTATATCGTAATGAACAAACCTAAGGATTTTGTAACAACTACAAGTGATCCACATGCTGAGAAGACCGTTTTGGACCTGGTTTCCGGCAGATGCCCTCAGAGGGTATTCCCTGTCGGTAGACTCGATAAAGCAACCACTGGAGTTCTACTATTGACCAACGACGGAGAGCTTGCCGAAAAGCTGACTCACCCGAGCAACGAAAAGAAAAAAATCTATCACGTATTTCTTGACAAGAATCTCAAATCGGGAGATTTCACCTCTATTCTCGAAGGGATAGAACTGGAAGATGGCTCAATTCATGCAGATGCCCTCTCATACATTGATGAAGACAAAAGCCAGATTGGTCTTGAGATCCATTCCGGAAGAAACAGGATTGTCAGAAGGATATTTGAGCATCTCGGCTATAAGGTCAAAAAGCTTGACAGAGTATATTTTGCAGGACTCACCAAGAAGAATCTTAAGAGAGGACAGTGGAGATTTCTTACTCAGGACGAAGTAAATTTCCTCAAGATGGGAACTCTTGACTAAATGGAAAAGGAGATAAAACACAGAGCCGGATTTGTCAACATTATAGGAAATCCTAATGTTGGCAAGTCCACGCTTATGAATGCACTTGTAGGTGAGAAACTCTCGATTGTTTCGGCAAGAGCACAGACTACGAGACATCGCATAATGGGAATAATAAACGGAGAGGATTATCAGGTCGTATTTTCTGATACTCCGGGAATTCTTAATCCGCACTACAAGCTTCAAGAGAGCATGATGAATTTTGTAGAGGAGGCAATCACCGATGCTGACATTATTCTTTATGTTACCGATGTAGTGGAGACACCCGATAAGATTGAACGCTCAATTTCGAAATTAAACTCTGTAAATGTCCCGGTCATAATTTTGATTAATAAAGTAGACGTTTCCGATACCTCAGGATTAGTCTCCTTGGTGGAGAGATGGCATGAGATGGTGCCAAAAGCAGAGATTCTTCCAATCTCCGCAAAGGAGAAATTCAATACTCAACTAATACTAAAAAAGATCATCTCGCTTCTGCCCGAGTCACCTGCATGGTACGATAAGGATACATTCACCGATAAAAATATGCGCTTCTTCGCATCCGAAATTATAAGGGAAAAAATATTTATTCACTACGACAAAGAGATCCCTTACAGTTGCGAGGTTGTTATCGAGAGCTTCAAAGAGGAACCGGACATCTATAAAGTTGAAGCTGTGATATATACAGAGAGAGACTCTCAAAAGGGAATACTTATAGGAGAGAGGGGGCTATCTCTTAAAAGAGTAGCTACCGAAGCGAGAAAAGATATGGAATCATTTTTTGAAAAGAGGGTATTTTTGCAGATATTTGTGAAGGTCAACCCCAATTGGAGGGAAGATAAGTCAAAATTAAAAAAATTTGGTTACATACAAGAATAGAAGAAGTTACCTATGAGTATCCAAGATCCCGAATTTGAACTGGAGGCGACAGAGCCGCTCGACGACGATTCCGTTGGCGAGAGTAGCAAGTACGATAAACTGATTAACGAAGGGGAGAAAAAGTACAAACTTACAGGTATGTACAAAGAGTGGTTTTTGGACTACGCTTCGTATGTCATTCTGGAGAGAGCTGTACCCCACGTATCGGACGGTCTCAAACCGGTTCAGCGCCGTATTCTTCACGCAATGAAGAGAATGGACGATGGACGATACAGCAAGGTTGCAAACATAATCGGTTTCACAATGCAGTTCCACCCCCACGGCGATGCTTCGATTGGCGATGCACTTGTCCAGCTGGGGCAAAAAGATCTTCTTATAGATTGCCAGGGTAACTGGGGAAATATACTTACGGGTGACAGTGCGGCAGCACCAAGATATATTGAAGCAAGACTCAGCAAATTCGCACTTGATGTTCTTTTTAATCCTAAGACAACTGTGTGGATGAACTCTTACGATGGAAGGAATCAGGAGCCTGTTAATCTTCCGGTAAAATTTCCACTACTCCTTGCCCAGGGTGTTGAGGGTATAGCAGTTGGTCTGGCTTCAAAGATACTCCCTCACAACTTCAATGAACTTATAGATGCATCAATTGCCTGCCTGAAGGGAGAGCAATTTACACTCTATCCCGATTTTCCTACCGGAGGTCTTGCAGATTGCTCAAGATACAATGAGGGGCTCAGAGGTTCAGCAGTAAAGATCAGAGCCAGAATCAGAAAGATTGACAAGAAAACGCTTGTGATCTCAGAAATCCCATTCGGGTTAACCACTTCAAAGCTTATCGAATCTATTCTCAAGGCAAACGACAAGGGAAAGATTAAGATAAGAAAGGTGGACGACAATACATCCGAAGGTGCCGAAATTGTAATCCATCTGCACAACGATATTTCGCCCGATAAAACTATTGACGCACTATACGCCTTCACCGACTGTGAAGTCTCTATTTCTCCCAATTCTACAGTAATTAAGGATAAGGCGCCTCACTTTATGGGTGTCTCCGATATCTTGAGAGAAAATACTGCTTCAACAATGAATCTGCTCAAGCGCGAACTTGAGATCCATATGGGAGAGCTTGAACAGGACTGGCACTACACATCACTTGAAAAAATATTTTTTGAGAATAAGGTTTACCGTATTCTTGAGCAGGATGCCAAAAACTGGGATCTGCAGGTTAAGCAGATTTGGGATGAACTTAAAAATTACGAGGAGCAGCTCAGAAGAGAGGTTATTAAAGAGGATGTATTAAGATTAGTAGAAAAACCGGTTAGAAAGATATCAAAATTTGATGTAAAGGAGCTCGAAGATGCAATTATAAAAATCGAAAAGGATATGAAGGAGGTTCTTCACAATCTTGAACACCTTGTCGACTATACAATTGCTCATTTTCAAAGGCTTAAGAAGAAATACGGCGACAAATATCCAAGAAAGACCGAACTCAGTAATTTTGAGACGATTCAGGCCACAAAGGTTGTTGCAGTAAACTCTAAACTCTACGCAAACCTTAAGGAGGGTTTTGTAGGAATAGATCTGAGAAAGGATGAGAATGCCGAATTTATCTGCGAGTGTTCCGACATTGATGATATAATTGTTTTCCTTTCAAATGGAAAATACATTGTTACAAAAGTCTCCGACAAAGCTTTTATCGGAAGAAACATAATTTATGCCGGTGTCTTTAAAAAGAGTGATGACAGATCGGTGTATAATGTCGTGTATAAGGATGGTAAATCCGGTGATGTCTATGCAAAAAGATTCTCTGTGACAAGCGTGACCAGGGATAAAGAGTATGATATGACTCAGGGAAAAGAGGGGAGCTCTGTACTTTGGTTTACTGCAAATCCTAACGGAGAGGCAGAGACAATTAAAGTATTTCTGAAACCTCGTCCAAAGCTTAAAAAACTTATTTTCGAATATGACTTTGCACAACTTGCAATAAAGGGAAGAGGTGCAATCGGAAATATCCTGTCCAAAAATCCTGTACATAAGATTCAGCTGAAATCTAAAGGAGTATCTCAATTCGGAGGAGAGTCTATATGGTTCGACAGCGATATAAACAGGCTCAATAAAGACTCCAGAGGTATCTTCCTCGGAGAGTTCATGGCCGGAGAACATATCCTTGCAATTTGCAAGACAGGTGTATACTATACTACCAATTTCGATCTCAGCAACCGCTATGAAGGTGATTTATTGAAGGTAGAGAAGCTTGATCTGCATAAAGTATACTCCGCTGTCTATTTTGACGGCGAACAGAGGTGTTACTATCTCAAGAGATTCAGTTTTGAACCTAATGACAATGTACCTCAACTATTTATAAGCGAGGGAGAGGGCTCATTTCTCCACTCGATTTCGGACGAAAGGTGGCCACAGTTAGAGATCACATTTACCGGAAAACACTCAAAGAGGGCTCCTGAGATGGTCGATGTAGATGAGTTTATTGCGAAAAAGAGTTACCGGGCAAAGGGTAAAAGATTGACTAATTTTGAAGTTGGTTCTATTATATTTACGGAACCACTCACAAAAGAGAATGGAGAGGAGGTATTTGAACTGGACAGCGACACTGAGATTCCTAAACTGTCAATACTGGACACACTACCCGATAACGATACTGAATCTCGCCCTATTACACCTCCTGACGGAAGTGAGCTAACACTATTTTAACAATTTCTCCAATGATAATTGCTCTCACAGGATTTATGGGAGTTGGCAAAACAACCATCTCAGAGAAACTTGCAAAGTTGATTCTGTGCAAACATCTCGATCTTGACAAATATATAGAGGAGAGCGAAAATATGAGTGTCAGCGATATTTTTGCTAAAAGGGGCGAAGTCTATTTTCGCAGGATGGAGACTTTTGCACTTAGGGAAATTGTTTTAAGAAACGAAAATGACATTATTGTCCTCTCACTGGGCGGAGGTGCATTGTTATCTCATGAAAATCAGGAGATAATCAAAAAATACACATACTGTATATATTTGAAAGCCAGCTTATCAACAATTATAACAAGACTTAGAAGAGCAAAGAAAAACAGGCCTATTGTAAATGAGATATCCGAAAACGAAGAGGAGGCAAGGTTCAAAGAGTTATTCGAGGCAAGAGAGGAGGGATACAATAATAGTGCAAGTTTTATCTTAGATGTAGATAACAAGAGTATCCGGCAGATAGTTGATGAAATAATAGCTGTAATATAATCAGTAAATAAATTTTATGTCATCCACCCACAGTACAGAATTGGGCGATCCGGTAAAATTTATCCCCTCATAACTTGAGGTAAAGTACATGACCAGGTGCGTCGGAGTATCATTTTTAGAGCCCCAGGCAGTCTCTTTTAGGCTCACCATCTTGTTTTTACTGTTCTTCACGTACAATTCGCTGAC
>JAFIHK010000111.1 GCA_017848635.1 Bacteroidales bacterium
CGAACTACGACCGGCTTTCGAGATTCGCGCCCCCTCGCGGGGTGGCTGCCCTCTGTACCGGCCATTGTAACACGTGTGTAGCCCTGGACGTAAGGGCCGTGCTGATTTGACGTCATCCCCCCCCTCCTCGCGGCTTACGCCGGCTGTCCATCCAGAGTCCCCGGCTCTACCCGCTGGCAACTGGACGTAGGGGTTGCGCTCGTTATGGGACTTAACCCGACACCTCACGGCACGAGCTGACGACAACCATGCAGCACCTCGTAACAGTCTATTGCTAGCTAATATATTTCTACATTATTACTGTTACGTTCAAGTCTAGGTAAGGTTCCTCGCGTATCATCGAATTAAACCACATGCTCCACCGCTTGTGCGGACCCCCGTCAATTCCTTTGAGTTTCAACCTTGCGGTCGTACTCCCCAGGTGGATAACTTATCGCTTTCGCTTGGCCACCGACTGTCTATCGCCGACAGCGAGTTATCATCGTTTACAGTGTGGACTACCAGGGTATCTAATCCTGTTTGATCCCCACACTTTCGTGCCTCAGCGTCAATAATGGCTTTGTGAGCTGCCTTCGCAATCGATATTCTGTGTGATATCTAAGCATTTCACCGCTACACCACACATTCCACTCACAGCAACCATATTCTAGCAACACAGTATCAATGGCAGTCTCTCGGTTAAGCCGAAATATTTCACCACTGACTTATATCGCCGCCTACGCACCCTTTAAACCCAATAAATCCGGATAACGCTCGCATCCTCCGTATTACCGCGGCTGCTGGCACGGAGTTAGCCGATGCTTATTCGTATGGTACTCTCATCAAACTACACGTAGTCCTTATTGCTCCCATACAAAAGCAGTTTACAACCCATAGGGCCGTCTTCCTGCACGCGGCATGGCTGGATCAGATTTCCATCCATTGTCCAATATTCCTCACTGCTGCCTCCCGTAGGAGTCTGGTCCGTGTCTCAGTACCAGTGTGGGGGACCTTCCTCTCAGAACCCCTAGACATCGTAGCCATGGTGAGCCGTTACCCCACCATCTAGCTAATGTCACGCGAGCCAATCCGTATCCACCAAAGCTTTAAAATATCGAAGATGCCTCCAATATTTACTATGGGGTATTAGACCAAGTTTCCCTGGATTATCCCCCTGATACGGGCATGTTGCTCACGCGTTACGCACCCTTGCGCCGGTCGCCGACAGATATTGCTACCCTCGCTGCCCCTCGACTTGCATGTGTTAAGCCTGCCGCTAGCGTTCATCCTGAGCCAGGATCAAACTCTTCATTGTAAAAATAATTTTTTATGTTTTTAGCTTGCCCTGTTACTCGATTTTCTAAGAAATCAACGCTTTACTCTTATTGTACTACTTAAATTGTACTTAGTTGTACTTGTCTTTCAAAATTTCAAAGATCGTTTCCCTTTTGAACTTGTTTGACCATTTTCGTTTGGGGAGTGCAAAGGTAGGCAGTTTTTTTTATTTTCCAAATTTTTTGAAGAAATTTTTAAAACTTTTTTTTTGCCTCAGCCTTTACGCTGCACCGTTTATCAAAGCTTTTATCTTTTCAGATTGTCCGCTTATCGAACGGGGTTGCAAAGGTAGACATCTTTTTAAATTAACCAAATTTTTTTGATTAAAATTTGCTACCTTTGACAAACTAAATTTTAAAAATATGGCATCAGACAAGGTTGTAATTATTCCTACCTATAATGAAAAAGAGAATGTTGAGAAGATAATACGTGCAGTCCTATCACTAGAAGAAAAATTTGATATACTCATAATTGATGACGGGTCTCCTGACGGAACAGCTGATATAGTTAAAAATCTGCAGCTTGAGTTTAAAGATTCTCTACATATTCTTGAAAGAACGGGTAAGCTTGGCCTTGGAACAGCTTATATTACAGGATTTAAATGGGCAGTAGAGAATAATTATGAATATATAATAGAGATGGATGCCGATTTTTCGCATAATCCAAATGATCTTCCCAAACTATATAATGCCTGTAAAGAGGGTGCCGACCTATCAATAGGTTCCAGATACTGCAACGGAATCAGTGTGATAAACTGGCCAATTGGCAGAGTGATAATGTCATATTACGCATCTACATATGTGAGAACAGTTCTTGGGATGAATGTATATGATACAACGGCAGGGTTTAAGTGCTTCAAAAAGAGGGTTTTAGAAACGATAGACTTCGACAGAATAAAAATGAAAGGATATGGCTTCCAGATTGAGATGAAATATAACACCTACAAACTAGGGTTTACAATAAAAGAGGTCCCTATAATTTTTGTCGACAGAACAGAAGGAACTTCTAAAATGAGCAGTGGAATATTTGGAGAGGCCTTTTGGGGCGTTTTAAAGATGAAGTTCAGAAAAATCAAACCTCGAAAAATGAGTTAATGCAAACAATACTTCTTAAAAATGCCTCTATAATAAATGAAGGGGCCCATTTTACCGGCTCTGTTCTTATAAAAGATGAGCTAATTGAAAAAATATATATATCAGATCCATCTGAAAAAGATTGTAATAATGCCGACATAGTTATAGACTGTTCGGACCTTTGGCTGTTTCCAGGTATTATCGATGACCAGGTTCACTTCAGAGAACCAGGCAATACCCATAAAGGGAATATTGAATCGGAGAGTATTGCGGCTGTCCTTGGAGGAGTAACCTCTTTTATGGATATGCCTAACAATAATCCACCATCTACGACATTGGAGATTCTTGAAAAAAAATATCAGATAGCAGCTGAAAGTTCATTCGCAAACTACTCTTTTTATTTAGGAGCAACAAATTCAAACATTGAAGAGCTCATAAAGGCAGATAATAAAAATATCTGCGGAGTGAAAGTATTTATGGGATCATCAACCGGCAATATGCTTGTTGATGATGAAACGGCTCTTATCGACATTTTTTCAAAAGTCGGGATGTTGATAGCAACACATTGTGAGGATGAGAATATAATCCGTAAAAACTTGGAGACTGCCAGAGCAAAATATGGGGAGAATATTCCTTTTTCAATGCACAGTTCAATAAGAAGTAGGGAGGCGTGCATAAAATCTACTGAGAAAGCACTAAGTTTAGCTACCAAATATAATTCAAGGCTTCATATTCTGCATCTTAGCACAGCAGAGGAGATTGAATTAATAAACAGAGCAAAAGAGATTAACGATAAAATATCCTGTGAAACATGTGTGCACTATCTCACTTTTAACAATCAGGATTATAAAGAGTATGGAAGCAAGATAAAATGTAATCCTTCCATTAAAGGAGAGTCTGACAGAGTTTCAATTATTGACGCTGTGGAGAGAGGTGTAATAGATGTCGTAGCCACCGACCATGCACCTCACACTTTGGAGGAGAAGAAGAGCAGCTACTTAAATTCACCTTCGGGTCTGCCATTGGTTCAACACTCCCTTCAAGTAATGATCGAACTTCATAAAGAGGGTAACTTCCCTATTGCTGTAATACCTGAAAGAATGTGCCATGCACCGGCAAGAATCTTTTCAATTGAGAAGAGAGGGTTCATTAGAGAGGGATACTTTGCAGATATTGTAATTGTAGATCCAAATAAGGAGGATAATATTACAACCAAGAGACCCGCCTACCGTTGCGGTTGGTCTCCATTCGAAGGAAAGTCATTTGCCTCTTCTATTGTTCACACATTTGTAAATGGTGCACATGTAGTAAAAGACGGGAAAATTACCGGAATTAAAAATAGTAAAAGACTAAATTTCAAATATGAATAAAAAATATAATCTCCTAATTGTATATATATCAATAGTACTGGCAGTTACATTTTGGGGGTTCTCTTTTATATGGACGAATGCTCTTCTTAAAGAAGGGCTTCCTCTTTTTACATTAATACAGGTCAGATTGATATTTGCAGGATTGATTCTGATAGGAATATCTGCATCACTCAAAAAATTGCAAAAAATCAAAAAAGAGGATATCAAATGGTTTCTGCTTTTAATCCTCTTAGAACCTTTTCTATATTTTATAGGGGAGACAATGGGTATTAAAATACTAGGTTCGCCAACATTAAGCTCTATAATAATATCTACTATCCCTATCTTCGCTTCGTTTGCCGGTTTTTTTATTTATAAAGAGAAACTTACTGCTATCAATTTCTTTGGTATCTTTATTACTATTCCTGGGATATTGCTGGTTGTATTCGAAAATGGTGATTTGAGTGTCGAAAGCAACATAGGAATTCTCTATCTATTTCTGGCAGTATTTGCAGCAGTTGGCTACTCATTAGTTGTTAAAAAGCTTTCAGATAAATACAACAGCTATACAATCGTTACATATCAGCACGCAATTGGTGCTCTCTATTTTCTGCCAATTTTCTTTATCACAGATTTCAGCAGCTTTACATTTGCGTCGCTAAATACAAGTGTAATAATTTCGCTTTTATCTCTGGCACTCTTCTGCTCAAGTATAGCTTTTATTCTGTTTATCAACTCTATAAAGGCATTAGGAGTTGCCAGGGCAAATATCTTTACAACTATAATTCCCGCAATATCTGCAATAGGTGCTTATATTCTGGGTCATGAGGGAATCACAGTTATCAAGTCTGCAGGTATCCTTATAGTTATTGCCGGGGTGATAATTGCGCAAAGACAAAAAAAAGCACTGAGTTAATCAGTGCTTTTTCATACTAAGCTGTATTCTTTTTCTAATCATATCAACCTCAATAACACGGACATTTACCGGTTGATTTAGTTTTACTACTTCGGATGGAGATGAGATGAACTTATCTGCCATTTGAGATATGTGAACCAATCCATCCTGTTTTATTCCGATATCTACGAATGCTCCGAAGTTTGTTATATTTGTTACAATTCCCGGCAATTCCATTCCAACCTGAAGATCTTCTATCGAACTTATCTCAGATGAAAACTCCATAAAGTTTACGCCCTCCCTTGGGTCTCTACCAGGTTTGTCAAGTTCAGAAATAATATCATTTATAGTAGGAAGACCAACCTCTTCTGAAACATATTTTGATGCTACGATTTTCTCTCTTTTTTCTCTCTCTTTGATCAAGTCACCAACTGTACAATTTAAATCGTTTGCAATCTTTTCTACAAGTTCATACCTCTCCGGGTGAACAGCAGAGTTGTCGAGCGGATTTTTTGCTCCAGGAATTCTTAAAAAGCCCGCAGATTGTTCAAAAGCCTTTTTCCCCAATCTTTTAACTTTGAGTAAATCTCTCCTCGATCCGAATGGCCCATTTTCATTCCTATACTCAATAATATTCTGAGCTATCGCAGAGCCAAGACCGGAAACATACGAGAGCAGATGCTTACTGGCCGTATTAAGGTTTACTCCTACTTTATTTACACAATTTACAACAGTATTGTCGAGCATCTCTTTGAGAAGAGATTGGTCTACATCATGTTGATATTGACCTACTCCAATTGATTTTGGATCTATTTTTACAAGCTCAGCCAAAGGATCCATTAAACGTCTGCCAATTGACACTGCCCCTCTTACAGTAACATCATAATTAGGGAACTCCTCTCTTGCAACAGGTGATGCCGAATATACAGAGGCACCATCTTCATTAACAGAGAAGACTCTGACTCCTTCGGGAAGCGCAATCTTCTTAATAAAAGCCTCTGTCTCCCTTCCGGCTGTTCCATCTCCAATTGCAATAACCTCAATTTTATAAGCTTCAAGCATATATGAGATCTTTTTTATAGCTGTACTCTTTTCATTAACAGGAGGATGAGGATAAATTGTATCATTATGAAGCAATTCTCCCAATTCGCTTATACACACAACCTTGCATCCTGTTCTAAATCCAGGATCTATTGCCAGAACCCTCTTTTGCCCCACGGGAGGTGCCAATAGCAGTGCTGAAAGATTTTCACCAAAAACCCTAATTGATTCAATATCTGCACGCTCTTTTGCAATTCTGAGGCTCTCATTTACAATAGATGGATCCAGTAGTCGTTTATATGAATCTTCAACAGCCTCATCAATGATCTCTTTAACTCCTATCCCAGGTCTTGGTTTTTTATCATATACTTTTCTTTTGATTATAGATAGCGAGAATGATGACTCTGTCTCCAGCTTAAGTTGCAGATGTCCCTCCTTCTCCCCTCTCAATACAGCAAGAAGCCTGTGAGCAGGAATATTTGCGATACCGCCCGTAAATTCAAAATAGTTTCGGTATTTAGCAGAATCTTCGCTCTCCTCATCGTTTGATTTTCTCGAAGATATTTTACCATACTTAAGGTATTGCTTACGTAACTCCTCTCTAATAAACGAATCTTCGCTAATCCACTCCGCAATAATATCTTTTGCCCCTTCTATAGCCTCATCTGTATCAGCAACCTTATCGTTGATAAACCTTCTTGCTGCATTAGCTGCATTTTCACTTGTGAACGAGTAGAACATTTCTGCTAATGGCTCTAACCCCTTTTCTCTGGCAATTGTAGCCCTTGTCCTCCTCTTCGGCTTATAGGGCAAGTATATATCTTCAAGTTTTTGAGAGTCAACACAGTTTTCAATTTGTTCCCTAAGTTCCGGAGTCAACTTTCCAAGATCTTCAATTGTCTTAAGAACAGTCTCTTTTCTTTTATCAAGCTCCTGAAATTTAAGATAATAGTGCTTAATTTCCGACACCTGTGTCTCATCCATTCCTCCTGTACGCTCTTTTCTGTATCTGGAAATGAATGGAACCGTAGCATCGTTCTCTAACAGGTCTACGCAATTTTCCACCTGCCAGTCCGAAACCTGTAATTTCTCCTTAATGTAATTAATATAAAGCTTAATCATGTGATACTTGTTGTAAAAGTGATCTGTATTCAGAAAATATTTTTGATTTGGAAACAAATCCGGTGTATCTGTTCTCTTTGTCAAGCACTGGAAGATTCCATGCCGCTGAGGAGTCAAATTTCCGCATAACACTCTCCATTGGTTCTTCAAGAAATACGTAATCGGCTGGCGGAATCATCAGCTCCTTCACTTTTATTGTGTCGTATAGTTCTCTCTTGAACATTATATCCCGGATATCGTCAAGCTGTATGACACCTTTGAGCCTACCCCCGCTATCGACCACTGGGAAAAGATTTCTTTTGCTTGTCGATATTACATTAACAAGATCCTGAAGTGAAGCATCCGGAGCAACCATTGAGAAGTCACTCTCTACAAGTGATGAGGTTTTTAAAAGTGTAAGTACAGCTTTGTCATTATCGTGCGTCAACAGAGAGCCCTGTTTTGCAATTCTTTTTGTGTAAATAGAGTATGATTCAAAGGTTCTGGTCGTAAAAAAGGAAATTGTCGAGGATATAATCAAGGGAATTATCAAATCGTATCCTCCTGTAATTTCTGCAATAAGGAAGATAGCTGTCAAAGGAGCCATCATAACACCGGCCATCAAACCAGCCATTCCTGCCAGTGCAAAATTTGCTTCAGGCAGTGAATATAATCCTGTCAGATTTATAATTTTTGCAACAGTGTATCCGGTTACACCCCCAATAAAAAGCGTAGGCCCAAATGTTCCCCCTACTCCTCCCCCGGCATTTGTAAAAGACATTGCAAAAACCTTTAAAAGGAGTACAGCAGTCAGAAATATAGGTAAAAACCACTCTTTACCTTCCAAATTACTAAATATAGTAGAGCCAATGGCAGATGCCGGATCGTTATTCAAAAGATGGGTCAGTGAATCGTAACCCTCACCATATAAGGGTGGAAAAAGAAAAATCAGCAACCCTAGTGAGATTGATGAGAGAATCCATTTTATGTATGGATTTTTTAGTTTTCCGATTTTATCCTCGGTACTAAGAGTTACTCTTGTAAAATAGAGTGAAACGAGCCCTGATACAACTCCTAAAATTAAATAATACGGCAAATTTGCGATATTGAAGGGAGCCAGATCATTATTAAGCACTACAGTATTACCCAGCAGAAAATAGGATACAACTGTAGCTGTTACTGCCGATGTCATTAAGGGTAGTAGAGATGTCATTGAGATATTGAACAATAATATCTCAAGGGTAAAAAGTACTCCCGCTAATGGAGCCTTAAAAATTCCGGCCACAGCTCCTGCTGCTCCACATCCAAGCAAAATAGTCATATGCTTGTATGATAGACCGAACTTCTTGGCTACGTTTGATCCTATTGCTGCTCCGGTATAAACAATCGGAGCTTCTGCACCCACACTACCACCAAATCCGATAGTAACAGAGCTAGTAAGGATTGAGGACCACATATTGTGAGATTTTATCCTGGATTCATGACTTGATATTGCAAGAAGCACTTTTGTCACACCATGGCTAATATTATCCCGCACAATATATTTAATCAAAAGAAATGAGATAAAGATCCCAACCCCCGGAAGTAGTATGTACAAATAGTGATAATCTGCATTATCTACCAGTTTTCTAACAACACTGACGGTGAAGTGAACGGTTTGTTTAAGAATAACCGCAGCTATACCGCTTCCTGCACCAACGATTATTGACAATATAAAGAGCATCCTGTTTTCGGGGATGCGTTCGAGTATCAAATTAAATCTATTGAAAAAACTTTTGAACATACGACAACGAAAATACAAAAAAAGGCTGAATTATCAGCCTTATAATCATTTAATCGCTAGACTCATCTTCATCGGGATAGCTTGTGGCTGTATCGTCGTCTGGAAACTCATCCGGTTCATCACCTTCAATATCTCCACCTTGAGAGAATAAATTCTCTGCCTCGTCGTAATCATCAATCTTTACCTCAACCTTAACCAGATAAATAGCGTCGGGAACCTCTAAGGAGACCGCATAAAAAAAGGTACCATCGGGTTTATCAATCTTCATTATATCGCCCATATAATCCTGATAGCCTTTCGGATATTTCTCCCTCCACACAGCCAAAACATCGGGACTGAGGTTTGCGAAGCTTATCACTGAGCGCTTCTTCTGAGTTGCAAACGATGGTGGCGTAGTCTTCTTAGACGTGTTATTACTGTTCTCCATAAATACAGAAAGCAATTTTGAATTTGTTATACAATTATAATTTATTTTTTTAAAATATTTATTATTTCCTAAGAAAAAAGTTCTTCTGTTTCAGTTTACTTTCAGGCTCTCTTTCGACAAAGATTTTTTCTCCAGTCATCGGATCAATCCCTGAATAATATTCAACTGATGATCTTGTCATGGGAGTAGGTGTAAAATCCTGAACCTGTTCAAGACGAATCCCTCTGAGTGCCGGATTTAAAGATAGCTGCTTCATATGTTCTATATTACATCCCGGGTGGCTGGAAATAAAATATGGAACTATTTCGTATCTCAATTTTTCACTCTTAACAATTCTGTCAAACTCTTTTCTTAAAAAAACGAATTGAGAGAAGGATGGCTTCCCCATCGCTTTAAGAACATCTTGTTCCGTATGCTCCGGAGCAACTTTCAACCTGCCTGAAGTATGATATTTTATTAAACGGTAAAGATACTCTCTGCCTGAATCATCCAAATATCCGCTCTCATTAAGAAAAAGATCATATCTTATTCCACTCCCAACAAATGCCCTCTTCACTCCATCAACACTCAAGACCTTCTTATACAGATCCAGAATTCTGCTGTGTGAAATGTTTAGGTTCTTGCAGACAGCCGGATAAATACAGCTATCTCTTTTACATTTTTGGCAAATATGGAGATTTTTACCCATCATTCCATACATATTTGCAGTTGGCCCCCCAATATCGGATATAACACCCTTAAATTCCGGCATTTGAGTTAATTTAAAAATTTCTTCAAGTATCGATTTCTCAGATCTTGAAACTACAAATTTACCCTGATGCGCCGAAATAGTGCAGAATGAGCAGGCTCCAAAACAACCTCTGTGTGTATTAATTGAGAACTTAATCATTTCATAGGCGGGAATATGTTTATTCCGGTACTTTGGATGAGCTCTTTTAGTATACGGAAGGTCATACCAGCTATCTATCTCCCCCTCCTGTGGAAGAGCATAGGGAGGATTAATTACAACATATCCCTCTTTATACGGTTCCACTATAACTCTTGGAGCATATCTGTTTGACTCCTCTTCAATTAACCTGAAGTTCTCAGCAAAAACTCTTTTGCTGCTCCTTGCAGATTCAAAATCGGAGAGCATTATCGAGTCAGGATAGCTGATAACATCCGATTTTTCAAAAAAAGCAATTTGAGGAACTCTTTTAATACTCTCCTGCCAACCCTTTTTTCCTATCAGAGCGGCAATGTCGGTTATTGCCCTCTCGCCCATTCCGTAAACTAATACATCTGCCCCACTACTTAACAGAACCGATGGCTCTATTGAATCTTTCCAATAATCATAATGAGCCACGCGTCTAAGAGATGCCTCTATACCTCCCAATACAACAGGGACGTCGGGATATAACTCTTTTAAAATTTTTGTATATACAATCGTAGGATAATCGGGTCTAAATCCTGCTTTTCCTTCAGGAGTGTATGAGTCATCGCTTCTCAATCTCCTGTTAGCGGTGTAATGGTTGACCATTGAGTCCATAGCTCCTGCAGTTACTCCAAAGAAGAGTCTAGGTCGTCCCATCTTTTTGAAGTCACGTAAATCGTCCCTCCAGTTTGGCTGAGGAACAATTGCAACTTTATATCCTAAAGAGGTGAGTACTCTGCCGATTACAGCTGCTCCAAACGAAGGATGATCAATATAGGCATCACCGGTGAATAGAATTACATCGGCGTAATTCCAACCGAGCATCTTCATCTCTTTGGCAGATACAGGCAGAAATGGATAATTACTCTCCGACATCTCTACATTCTTTCGGGCAACTCAAAGCCAAGTATTGCGCTTGAGCTCCTCAATATTTTAGCAATCTCTCCAATAATCAATAATCTCTGATCTCTCTTTGAACTATCCTCTTCTTTTAAAATGGTCACTTCATGATAGTAGTGATTGAACTCTCTGGCAAGCTCATAAATATAGTTAGCAATAAGAGCAGGAGAGTGTTCAACACCAGCCTCTTGAATCTTAGTGGGATAGTTACCTAGAAGTTTAATAATTTCAATCTCCTTCTCATTGATTTCGGCCCCGGTTATTGAAGGTCTATAACCCATCTCTGCTGCTTTTCGCAAGATTGAACAGATTCTGGCATGAGTATATTGTATGAAAGGTCCAGTATTGCCATTAAAATCAATTGATTCCCTCGGATCAAACAACATCGTCTTTTTTGGATCAACCTTTAATATGAAGTACTTTAATGCACCCAGACCAAGTATTTCAAAAAGTCTATTCTGCTCATCTTTACTCATATTTTCCAATTTGCCAAGCTCCAAAGATGTCTCCCTTGCAGTGCTAACCATCTTCTCTACAAGATCATCAGCATCAACAACCGTTCCTTCTCTAGACTTCATTTTACCTTCCGGTAGTTCAACCATACCGTATGAAAGGTGGTAAATAGAGTCAGACCATGAGTAACCGAGCTTTTTCAAAATTAACTTAAGTACCTGAAAATGGTAATTTTGTTCATTTCCCACAACATATATGTGCTCATCGAACCCATATTCTTCAAATCTCTGCCTGGCAGTTCCGAGGTCCTGAGTCATATATACAGATGTTCCGTCTGCTCTTAAAAGTAGTTTTTCATCAAGTGAATCTGAAGTCAGGTCACACCAAACAGATCCATTCTCTTTTTTAAAAAATACCCCTTTTGATAGACCGTCGTTTACCAACTCTTTTCCGAGCAGATATGTATTTGACTCATAATAAGTTTTATCAAATCTTATTCCAAGTCTCTTATATGTTTCATCAAATCCCTTATAGACCCAGGAGTTCATCTCTGACCATAGATTTACAACCTCTTTATCTCCACTCTCCCATTTAACAAGCATCTCCTGTGCTTCTTTCATTACCTGAGTAGACTTCTCAGCCTCCTCTTCGGAATACCCCTGTTCTATAAGCTCTTTAACCTGCTTTTTTTGGAGATTACTGAACTCAACATAATACTTACCAACAAGATGGTCCCCCTTTATTCCTGAACTCTCCGGAGTTTCACCATTACCATTCAACTTCCATGCAAGCATAGATTTGCAGATATGAATACCCCGGTCGTTAACAAGATTTACTCTTATAACATTATGACCATTGGCCTCCAGAAGATTTGCAACAGAGCTTCCAAGCAGATTATTTCTGATATGTCCAAGGTGTAAAGGTTTGTTTGTATTTGGGGAAGAAAATTCAACCATTACACATTTTCCGGTTGATTGAGCATATCCGAATTTTTCGTTCTTTGAAATCTCCTCAATAACACTCTTCCAGTAAACCGGAGATAGTTTAAGATTCAAAAAACCTTTTACTACATTGTATTTTTCTATTACAGGAGATTTTGATATTAAATACTCTCCTATTTCATTTCCTGTTGTTTCCGGAGATTTTTTTGATATTTTAAGCAAAGGAAATACGACTACAGTATAATCCCCTTCAAACTCTTTACGAGTCGCCTGAATTTGGAATGATTCCGAATCTGCCTCAAAGCCGTACAGAGATCTGACAGCATCCTTTACCTTCTCGGAAATAATTATTTCTGGATTCATTTATACTATTTTTTAAAATATAATTTCATAGCCTGTTTTACCTTTGGTGAGAGCAATAACAGTGTCGTCATAGTAGGTATAGCCATCAACGCATAAGCGCTGTCAATAATACCAACAACAGCATCGAGTGTTATTACCGAACCTAGTACTAAAGTAGCAAGAAAAAGGTAGTTATAGTAATGCGAATATTTTGCTCCTATGAGAAAATTTGTGCACTTAACTCCATAATATGAGTAAGAGAACATTGTGGAGAATGCAAAGAAGAAGACTACAAGCATCAGCAGATAGTGCCCCACTCCAGGAAGCGATGCTTCAAATGAATTCATGGCAATTTCAATACCTCTAATTTGTCCAAAATCGTAATGGCCGTTTATTAGTATAGCCAACGCTGTAAGTGTACACACCAAGCCAGAATCGATTGACGGACCTAGCATTGCTACAAGTCCTTCTCTGACAGGCTCGCTGTTTTTTGATGCTCCGTGCATCATAGATGCTGTTCCAACTCCGGCCTCATTTACAAATGCAGCTCGTCTGGCACCAATAACTATAGCAGATCCGGCAAGACCTCCAATCCCTGCTTTAAAATCAAAAGCCCCTTCAAATATGGATCTGAAAACTCCGGGAACTGCCTCAAGATTTGTAAAAATTATAACTGCTACAATTATAAAGTATATTCCTACCATCGTCGGCACAACCTTAGTTGCTACTTTTGATATTCTCTGTATTCCACCCAATACAACAACAGATACAATGAGGGTGATAAGGACACCGATAGCAAGCCTGAGTCCTATTGTATTTTCAATGCCTGCAGGTGTTGTAAAAACGGTTGTGATTGCTTCTGTCAACTGATTTGCCTGCATAAGGCAAAATGTGCCGATAAGTCCGAAAATTGAGAAGAAAATAGCCATTGGTTTCCACTTTGGCCCCAAACCTTCTGTTATCATATACATGGGACCACCCTGTTTTTCTCCTGCTGAGTCGGTTCCTTTGTACATAATCGCAAGAGTCCCCTCAAAGAATTTTGTGGCCATACCGACAACAGCACTCACCCACATCCAGAATATAGCCCCGGGTCCCCCCATAGTTAAAGCAACTGCTACCCCCGAAATATTACCCATTCCCACTGTGGAGGCAATAGCGCTTGCGAGAGCCTCAAAAGAACTGATCTGCCCGGGAGCATCGTTCTCTCTCTTTTTAAGCGCCTTTAAAGCCCTTACGTAGTAACGAAAAGGGACAAAACCGGAGTAGATCAGAAAGTATAATCCACCACCAATTAACAGCAGAAAAAGCGGCATACCCCATATCCAGTTACTGAACATAAGTAAATATTCACCAGCAGAGCGAATAAGGTCGGAAATAGAAAGCAGATTTGTCATTGATTTTTTATTTGCAAACAAAGATAAAAAAAGAGTGCCAATCGACACTCTTTTTAAATGTTTGAGTACTATTTTATTTAAGCCCTCTGTTCATAAGCAAAGCATCAATACCCGGTTTCTTACCCCTAAAGTTAACGTAGAGGTTCATTGCGTCATCCTGATTAGCTCTTGCCAAAACTTCAAATCGGAATTTGTGAGCAGTTTCGGGATCGAAGATATTTCCCTTCTCTTTGAATGCCTGGAATGCATCTGCATCTAAAACTTCTGCCCAGATGTATGAGTAGTACCCGGCAGTGTAACCTCCTGTAAATGTATGTTGGAAGTAAGTACTTCTATATCTTGGAGGAATTTGTGAGATCAAACCTCTGTCAGAAAGTACCTTGTTCTCAATTTTAAGAACATCAAAATCTGCAGGAATCTCATTAAGCACATGGTAGTCCATATCCAAGAGCGATGCAGCTAGATACTCAACAGTTGCAAATCCCTGACCATATTTTCCGGATTTAACAAGCTTATCTACAAGCTGCTGAGGTATTACCTCTCCAGTTTGATAATGTTTTGCATATACTTTTAATACCTCCGGTTCAAATGCCCAATGCTCCATAATCTGAGACGGTAGTTCAACAAAATCTCTAGTATATCCGCCTAGTCCTGAGTATGTAACATTCTTAAGAAGACTTGCAAGAGCGTGTCCAAATTCGTGGAAAAATGTCTCTGTCTCATCTACGCTCAACAGAGCAGGCTTATCTCCTATTGGCCTTGAGAAATTACCCACTATATTAACAAGCGGAGCAACTCTTTTTCCATCTACATATTTCTGAGACCTGAAACCTCCACACCAGGCACCGCCTCTCTTCTGTCCCGGTCTTGAGAACATATCGAAGAAGAGAACACCAAGATGTGACCCATCAGAATCTTTACATTCGAATGCAACTGCCTCTGAACTAGGAAGTGGAACACTATCCAATTGTGTGAATGTTATTCCGTAAAGCTTATTGGCAACATAGAAAATACCCTCTCTGACATTTTCAAGCTTGAAGTATGGCATAAGTTGAGTTTCGTCAAGAGAGAATTTTTTACTTTTTGCCTTTTCAAAATAGTATCTCCAATCAGCTGCTGTGAATGCAGATGTATCACCTGCTTCTTTCATCGAAGCAACTATGTCGGCAGCTTCAATATTTGCGGCCTTAAGTGCAGGTGTCCAGATTTGATTAAGCAGATCATATACAGCTTCCGAATTTTTTGCCATTCTGTTTTCAAGCTGAAACTCTGCAAAATTCTTATAACCCATCAGTTTGGCCTTTTGTAGCCTGAGATCAATTAGTTGTTTGATAATATCTTTATTATCGTTCTCATTATTGTTGTTACATCTGTTAAGATATGCATCCAGTATTTTACTCCTTAAAGCTTTATTTGATGACTGCTGTAAGAAAGGCATAATACTTGGATTATCAAGCCCATAAACCCACTTGCCTGTCAGAGAGTCTTTCTCTGCTCTTTTTGCTCCCAATGCCTTCATATCATCGGAAAGACCTGCAAGATCCGCCTCGTTTTCAACAACAAGCTTAAAATTGTTTGTCTCCTTTAAAAGGTTTTGTCCAAATTTTAATTGAAGTGATGATATCTGCTCATTAAGCTTTTTAAGCTCCTCTTTCTTTGTATCGTCAAGAAGCGCACCGCTTCTAACAAAATCTTTATATGTCTCTTCAAGAAGACGCATCTGCTCAGGATTTAACCCAAGAGTCTCCTTTTTGTCGTAAACCGATTTTACTCTCTTGAAAAGTCCTGCATTAAGCGAAATTTCGTCGGAGTGCTTGCTTAAAAGCGGAGACATCTCTGTAGAGAGAGCTATCAAGGAGTCGTTTGAGTTAACACTGTTATCACTTCCGAATACACCCGAGATATTTTCGAGCAACTCCCCGGAATTATCGAGAGCAACTATTGTATTTTCAAAATTAGCCGAATCTTTATTATTAACTATGGCATCTATCTCCTTAGAGTGCTCCTTCATAGCGTAAAGAAAGGCCGGTTTGTAATGTTCGATTTTCACCTTTTCAAATGGTGGAATGCCAAATGGTGTATCCCATTTTTGGAGTAATGGGTTATCCTTTACACCATTGTTGCAAGAAGTAATAATCATACCTGCAGCTAACAGTAATAAAAATGTTTTTTTCATATATTTAAAAGTTAGGTTATCCCAGATAGGATTTGAGAAGCTTGCTACGGGCGCTGTGACGTAATCTTCTTATTGCTTTCTCTTTAATCTGCCTTACACGCTCTCTTGTGAGGCCGAAGTATTCTCCGATCTCTTCGAGAGTCATTTCGCTGGTTCCGATACCGAAAAAGTATTTTACTATGTCACGCTCTCTCTCGGTAAGTGTAGAGAGTGCTCTCTCTATCTCTTTGTTAAGAGACTCATTAACCAGACCTCTGTCAGCATTTGGTGAGTCATTGTTCACCAATACATCCAGCAGGCTATTGTCTTCTCCGTCCACAAAAGGTGCATCGACAGAGACATGCCTGCCGGATACTCTTAAAGTGTCTGCAATTTTGTCTCTTGGAATATCCAAAATTTCTGACAGCTCCTCGGGAGATGGCATTCTTTCATTCTCCTGTTCGAATTTTGAAAGTGCTTTATTAATCTTATTGAGTGATCCCACCTGGTTGAGGGGAAGACGAACTATTCTGGATTGTTCTGCAAGAGCCTGTAGAATAGATTGTCTGATCCACCATACAGCATAGGATATAAATTTAAAGCCCCTTGTTTCATCGAACTTCTCAGCTGCTTTAATCAAGCCAAGATTTCCTTCATTTATAAGATCGGGAAGACTAAGTCCCTGGTTTTGATATTGTTTGGCAACAGAAACAACAAAGCGGAGATTAGCCCGCGTAAGTTTCTCGAGGGCTTCCTGGTCGCCCTTTTTTATACGCTGGGCTAACTCTACTTCATCTTCTACTGTAATCAGTTCTTCCCTACCAATCTCCTGTAAATACTTGTCCAGAGAGGCACTCTCTCTGTTTGTAATTGATTTTGTTATTTTTAGCTGTCTCATGTAAGTCAAATATCTGGCAAAGATACTAAAAAATGAGATATGCAAAAAAATCTATACACCCATTCCGTAATACATTACCGTTCCGTCAGGATATATTCCCTCCAAAAGTATAGATCTGTTGCTTCTCTGGATCACAGATACTGCCTCCTGAACACTCTTTACCGGAATCTGATTTATATGAGTTATTATAAATCCGGTTCTGACTCCGGCATTTTTGAGTTTTCCATCTCCAACGCTTATTACCTCAACACCATTTCTGACACCAAGCTTTTTAAGCGATGAATCGGTGGCATTTTTAATTTTTGCACCAAATATTGTAGAGAGACCTTCCGAATCGTTGCCTCCCATTGCGATATCTGTACTTTTGCTCTGCAAAGTAACGCTAAACTCTCTCTCCTTTCCCTCTCTCAATATTTTAACTTTAATCTTTTCGTTCGGACGATATCTTGAGATCTGCTCCTGAACCGCTGGTGATGAATTAACATCAATACCGTTAATCGAAAGCAGCACATCTCCCTCTTTAATTCCGGCAGATTCAGCTGCACCTCCTTTAGCTATCTCCGCAATATATACTCCTTTTATATCTTTAATTCCCTTATCCTTAGCCAGATCCCCATCTATATCCTGCATTGAGATACCCATCAGCGCCCTTTTTACAGAGCCATATTTTATAAAATCTTCGACGACCTTCTTAACTATAGTAGATGGAACTGCAAACGAATATCCTGTATATGATCCTGTTCTTGATGCAATGGCAGTATTTATCCCTACCAACTCTCCCTTTGTATTGATAAGAGCTCCACCGCTGTTGCCGGGATTAACGGCTGCATCTGTCTGTATAAATGCTTCAATTTTGAATTCACCGTCGATAGAGGGCATACTTCTGGCTTTGGCGCTAACAATACCTGCAGTTACTGTTGATCTCAGATTGTATGGATTACCGATTGCCAGCACCCACTCTCCAAGGCGAAGAGAGTCAGAGCTGCCGAATGTCATAAATGGCAAATTACCTTCATCGATTTTAAGCAATGCAATATCGGTAACGGCATCGCTCCCCACCAATTTGGCTTTATATGATTTATTATTATCTGTAGTAACTGTAATTTCGTCAGCTCCCTCAATTACGTGATTATTAGTTACAACATAACCGTCAGATGTAATAATCACTCCCGATCCTGCTCCCATCTGCTCTCTCGGAACTCTATCGGGAGTATATCCGAAAAAGAAATCGAAAATTGAATATTGGCTCTCATAGCCTCTTTTTACAACTTTTACATGAACGACAGATTTGACAGCACTCTCGGCTGCATAGGTAAAGTCCGGAAATGACTCACCTGTGAAATTAACTTTTTGAATTGGTAATCCCTGACTTCCGTATCTTCCGTAATTTGAATCAGAATCGGATAGTTTAACAACTGTCAGGGCAGTTACTGCGCTAACCAGCACGGTAAACAGTGTAAACAATAGAATCTTTTTCATTTTTCATCATTTTTTTTCAATAATTCCAAAAATCAAATTATATGCCATATCTTATTTTTTTTATCTTTGTAAAAAATATCATATTATGAAATTTGTAGTTTCAAGTACAGAGCTTTTTGCCCGTTTATCTTCGGTTTCAAGAGTGATTTCATCAAAAAATACTCTGCCAATTCTGGATAATTTTCTGTTTGTACTCAAAGATGGGGTTCTGACAATTACTGCCACCGACCTGGAGACAACACTTTCTGCAAGACTCAATATAGGAGAGGTGCAGGAAGAGGGAGAAATTACAATCCCGGCAAAACTGCTGGTTGACTCATTAAAGGAGTTCAGTGATATGCCCCTTACATTTATCACATCTGAAAACAACTCAACAATAGAGATAACTTGGTTAAACGGTACTGCCCAACTGCCATTCACCCCGGCTTCGGACTACCCTGTTGCTCCGTCACTATCTGATATTCAGACCAAACTGACAATTCCTGCACCTTCACTGCTGGAGGGAATAAACAGGACTCTTTACGCAACTGCAGAGGAGGAGCTTAGACCTGTAATGAACGGCATATTCTTTGACATTGATACCGAAATGTCAACTCTTGTTGCTTCCGACGCACACAAATTGGTATGTTATACAAGACACGATATTAAGGCTGACAATAAATCATCGTTTATCCTTCCTAAAAAGCCGGCTACTGTATTAAAAAACATTCTGGCAAAAGCCGAAGAGGATGTCAAAGTGACATTTGATAATAAAAATGCATATTTTGAGTTTGAAACATTCGTTCTGGTGTGCAGATTAGTTGAGGGTAACTATCCTGCGTATAAATCTGTTATTCCAAAAAACAATATAAACAAGATGCTCATAAGCAGGCAGGATCTACTAAACAGCACAAAACGTGTTGCCGTATGTTCAAACCAGGCAAGTAGTCAGATTAAACTTAAAATTTCCGGCAATCAGCTAATTATCTCTGCCCAGGATATCGATTTTTCAATTGCTGCTCACGAGCGACTTAATTGCCAATACGATGGAGAGGAGATGGAGATAGGTTTCAAATCTACATTTCTTATTGAGATTCTATCAAATATGAACTCATCCGATGTTAGTTTTGAGTTTTCCGATCCTACAAGGGCTGCACTGATTATCCCTTCGGGATCTTCCGACAATAACGAAGAGATCCTTGCTCTTATAATGCCAATGATGCTGGGAGCATAACAAATTTAATATGCAGTTGAACCTAAAAAACCCGTTGCTGTTCTTCGATATCGAGAGCACAGGGTTGAAAATTGCCACCGACAGAATCGTGGAGTTGTCTGCCGTAAAGGTTTTTCCAAATGGTGATCAGGAGATTAAAACCAGAAGGATCAATCCAACAATTCCAATTTCGCCGGAAGCTCAGGCTATCCACGGAATTTCCAATGAAGATGTGGCTGGCTGCCCTACATTCAAGGAGGTTGCCAAAAGTCTTGCTAACTGGATGTCCGGATGTGACTTTGCAGGCTACAACTCTTTAAAGTTCGACATACCTATGTTGGCTGAAGAGTTTATACGTGCCGGCGTTGAATTCGATTTCCGAAAACGCAAGATTGTCGACGTCCAGAACATTTTCCATAAAATGGAGCAACGAACTCTCAGTGCAGCATATCAGTTCTATTGCGGCAAGACTCTTGAAAATGCACACTCTGCTGAAGCTGACACACTTGCAACATACGAGGTGTTAATGGCGCAGCTAGATAAATATGTAGATTTAAAGAATGATGTTCAGTTTCTGGCAGATTTCTCTGCAAAAAACAGAAACCTGGACTATGCCGGAGCAATTATTCTTAACGAAGATGATCTTCCTGTTTTCAATTTCGGAAAACATAAAGGAAAGAGTGTAGAGAGCGTCCTGACAAAAGAGGATCCAAACTACTACTCCTGGATGATGAGTAAGGATTTCACTTTAGACACCAAGAAAGTTTTGACTGAGCTAAAGCTCAAATTCAACCCAAACAGCAGACTACTGTGAATATTTTCGTTGCTAGGAAAAGCGGAAACGATTTTTACAATAAACCTGACGGGGCACTGGAGCAGGAGAGCGGAACGCTGTATCTGCCCGATAATACTGAAAGCATAAGCTATACAGCGGCTATATTCGTTAAAATTATAAAGGCCGGGAAATATATCGGTACTGAATTCTCTTCAAGATATTATAATTTGGCAGGAGGAGCGCTCAATTTATATATCACACTTAAGCTGCAAAGTAATCAAAGCAGATATGAGGAGAGATTCAACTTTTTTCGTTCCACAATGATGGATCGATCTCTATTTATCTCTAAGAATCTGTTCGAAGCGGGTTTGTTACCTAAAGAGATAATAGAAAAGATCAACCTCGCAGTATCCGAAATTTCAAGGATTGCTTCACTTAAAACAGGCGATTTAATCGTATTGGAAATCACAGATCAGATTCCTGTCAATAAAAATGATAGCGTTACATTCAATTGGCAAGATATTCAATTTCCCTCATTAAGAATTGATTGAGCGGCACTCTCTCCGGCCAATGCTCCTGTTGAGAAGGCTATCTGCAGATTATATCCGCCGGTATCACCATCCAGGTCAATTATCTCTCCTGCAAAATAAAGATTATCAAATATTTTTGATCTTAAGTTTTTTTGAGATATCTCCTTTAACGATACTCCGCCTGCAGTTACTACTGCTCTCTCATATGAAGTATATGAAACAATTTTAATCTGCCAGTTTTTCAGAGCCTCTACAACTCTTTTAATAATATTATCTCTATCAATATCTATTTTAGAGTGGGGTTCAACTCCAATGTATGAACATAAAGAGTTAATCATCTGAAGAGGTATATAGCCTCTAAGAAACTCGCTTATCCTAACTCCACTCTTTTGGGATTGAAGCTCTCCTCTCACTCTTGATTCCAGTTTATGAGACTCCAGCGCAGGCTTCAGATCTATTTTGACACTTATTTTATTACCATTGATCATCGCTTTGACGGCTCTTCTGCTAACCCTGAATCCCAAAGGCCCCTCAAGTCCATTATTTGTAAACTCTATATCTCCAAACTCCTCTTGAACAGGTGCTCCATTTTCAAAAAGTGATAACGTACAATTTTTAACGGTAAGCCCCTTAAGTTCCCGATTATAATTCTCCGGCATCAGTGCAGTAAGTGATGGGAAACAGGTTGTTATTTTGTGTCCTATTCCGCTTGCTATATTGTGTCCCTCTCCATCAGACCCTGTCAGAGGATATGATAGACCTCCTGTTGTTAATATAAGGGCTTTGCATCTGGCCTGTATATGCCTTCCCTCCTTTAAGTAACTAATTGCCACGATGCGACTATTTTCAACCTCAACAGAGATTAATTTTGACCTGAGAGAGATCTCTACTCCTGAGTTAATCAGATGATCCGTCAAGATATCAGCTACATCGGAAGCTCGACCCGATTCTGGAAATACTCTCTCTCCCCTCTCAACAACTGTTTTCAGTCCTATCCTGTATAGATATTCAATAAGTTCAATATTGGAAAAGTTAAAGAAAGAGTTTTTGAAGAAAGAGGGGTTGGGGTGAATATGTTTTGAGAAATCCTCCCACTTCCTGAGGTTTGTGATATTGCATCGCCCCTTGCCTGTTATCCTTATTTTTCGTCCACACCTCTCCATCTTTTCAATGAGAAGTACTCTCGCTCCGGCTTCTACAGCTTTTGCAGCTGCCATCATACCGGCAGCCCCACCTCCTACCACAATTATATCGGGATTATTCATAGTACAAAGAAAAGAATTTTTATTAGTTTTGTTTCAAAGAATGGATATGAGATTCAAGATATATTATATTGCAGCAGTGCTTTTTACTATTAGTCTCCTAAGTGCCTGCAATGCCAGAAAAGCAGATAGTCTCTCTATTGGAGAGAGCAGATACGCCAAATTTTTTAAAATTGAGGTTAATTCGGCTGGAGATACATCATTACTTTTAAATGAAAATTTTTATACCAACAACTCTAAATATACCAGAATTCAAATCGATTCCAGTACTAGCAAAAAATATCAGCGCATAATATGTATGTCTACAAGTCATATAGCATTTCTGGAGGCTATCGGCAAACTAGACTGTATTATAGCCATCTCTGGTGGCAGATATGTATACAATAACTATCTGCTGGATAAAATCAGAAGAGGAGAGATCGAGGATATTGGATATGAGAGTTCTCTTAATTATGAAAGAATTCTGGCGCTCAAGCCAGATATTGTTTTTACATATGGTATCAGTGGGGAGAACAACTCCTACATAGATAAATTGAGACAGCTTGGGGTTAATGTAATGGTTATAGGGGACTTTAATGAGAGTCATCCTCTTGGAAAACTTGAATATATTAAGTTATTCGGACTTCTTACGGGAGAGTCCTCCGCAGCAGACTCCATATTTGCCGCAAAAGAGAGGATCTACAATCAAATCAAAGCTACAGCAGCCTCACAAATCGAAAGGCCTAAGATTTTAATTAATGCGCCATGGAAGGATGCCTGGTATGTTCCAGGTGAAGAGAATTATATGGCTGCTCTTATCCATGATGCCGGAGGAGTAGTGCTTGGTTCTCAAAGTGGAGTTAAGGTATCTTCATCTCATAGTGTTGAAGAGATATATAAATTGGCATCGAATGCAGATTACTGGCTTAATCCCAACAACTACAGAGATCTTACA
>JAFIHK010000112.1 GCA_017848635.1 Bacteroidales bacterium
AGAGTGTGCATGCTTTAAGATGGAGTAGGTGTCACCTTTTATCACACGTATTGAAGATCCCTCGAGGAACTTTTCGTAAAAAGATATCTCCATCGATGGAGCCGCAGCCAGAATGAATCGGTATTGAGGAAGTCTCTTTTCCACCTCTATAAGACGAGGCATCATATATTCAATCTCCCCTTTCCGACTCCCTGCCAATAAAGCAATATAGGGTTTGTCGGGCAGATTATACCTGTTAAGAAATTCCTCTCTGGTTATTTCGTTGAATGGGTGAGAGGAGATACTGTCCATCAGAGGATTCCCATTGTATATGGCTTTTATACCCCTCTTCCGGAAATATTCGATCTCAAATGGAAATATAATGAAAAGCAGATCGACATCTCTTTTAATATTCTTGATTCTGCTCTCTTTCCACGCCCACACCTTTGGTGAGATGTAGTAAAATACCTTAAACCCCCTTTTTCGGGCAAAAGATGCAATTTTAAAATTGAATCCGGGGTAATCGATAAGAATTACAACATCCGGATTAAAATCGGCTATATCCTTTTTGCATAAAGCAAGATTGGATAGAATCTTGTTCAGATGAGTCACTACCTCAAGGAATCCTATAAGCGCGGTATCCCTGTAATGCCTGACAAGCGAACCCGCCTCCATCTCCATAAGGTCGCCACCCCACACTCTGAAAGAGGCATCGGGATCGGCCTGTTTAAGACCCTTAATAAGATTTGAGCCGTGAAGATCGCCTGAAGCCTCTCCGGCAATGATGTAGTACTTCATATATTTACAAGTTCCAGAGTGAAGATAATCTCTCAAGTTCTGAGTAATCGGTAGTATCTATCCTATGGGGTACAATACTTACATAACTCTTTTCAAGGAGATTGTGATCGGCAGATTCATCTTCAGGTTCAAGATTGAAAAACTCACCGGTCATCCAGTAATAATTGAAACCGTATGGATCTGTTCTCTCTTCAAACTCTTTGATCCACTGCCCTTTTCCCTGGTGAGAAAATGCTATTCCCTTTATATCTTCCAGAGCTACAGCAGGGAAGTTGATGTTTAGAAAGACTCCGGGTTTAGCCGGTTGGGCAAAATATTTATTAAGAATAACTTTTCCAAGCTCAATTACAGCCGAGAAATCGGCTTTTGGGCTGTGAGAGGCCAGTGAAAATCCCACAGATGGTATGCCGTATACTGTTCCTTCGGCAGCGGCCCCCAGAGTTCCTGAATAGAGCGCTGCAATAGATGCGTTCGAACCGTGATTTATCCCTGATACGATAATATCAGGAGCTTCGTCTGTAAAGAGTTGATTCATGGCCATCTTTACACAGTCTGCCGGGGTGCCGCTGCAGGCATAAACCCTCAGCCCCTCTTCGCTTTTAAGCTCCGTAAGACGGAGTGGCTTACCAATTGTAAGCGCTGCCGACATACCCGACATAGCTTCAAATGGCGCAACAACAGTAACATCGCCGAACTCTCGCATCATCTCTGTGAGAGCCCCTATCCCTTTGGCCTTTACACCATCATCGTTGGTGACAAGTATTTTCCTTTTTCTCTCCATATCTGTGCGAAGGTAGTAAATTTTTTATATCTTTGCAGCAGATTTATTTGGAATTGTCTAACAAAAATATTATATTACAATGGCAAAAATTAAAGTAGGTATCAACGGCTTTGGCCGTATCGGAAGGCTCGTATTCCGCGCAGCTCAACAAAGGGACGACATTCAGGTGGTTGCAATCAACGACCTTATCGATGTTGATTACATGGCATACATGTTGAAATATGACACAGTTCACGGTCGTTTTAACGGTACCGTAGAGGTTAAGGATGGCAAGCTCGTTGTAAACGGAAACGTAATCAGAGTTACAGCAGAGAAAAATCCTGCCGATCTTAAATGGAACGAAGTTGGTGCTGAGTATGTTGTTGAATCTACAGGTCTCTTCCTAACAGCTGAGAAGTGTCAGGCTCACCTCGATGCAGGTGCAAAAAGAGTTATTATGTCTGCCCCTTCGAAAGATGATACTCCAATGTTTGTTTATGGTGTTAACCATAAGAAGTATGCCGGTGAAACTATGGTTTCAAACGCATCTTGCACAACAAACTGTTTGGCTCCTATCGTAAAAGTTCTTAACGAAAACTTCGGTATCGTTGAAGGTCTTATGACTACAGTTCACGCAACTACAAATACTCAAAAGACTGTTGATGCTCCATCTGCAAAAGACTGGAGAGGCGGACGTGCTGCAGCTGCAAATATTATCCCTTCATCTACAGGTGCTGCTAAAGCAGTAGGTAAGGTTCTTCCTGAGATGAAAGGTAAACTTACAGGAATGGCATTCAGGGTTCCTACTGTGAATGTTTCTGTAGTTGACCTTACTTGCCGTATTGAGAAAGCAGCCACTTACGAAGAGATCAAAGCTGCTATGAAAAAGGCTTCTGAGAATGAACTCAAAGGCGTTCTCGGATACACCGAAGAGGCAGTTGTTTCATCTGATTTCATCACCGATCCAAGAACATCGATCTTCGATGCTGAGGCCGGTATTTCACTCAATCCTAACTTTGTAAAAGTTGTTTCATGGTATGATAACGAGTGGGGCTACTCAAACAAGGTTCTTGAAATGATCGCTCACATGGATACAGTAAAGTAATTCATAAAGTTTAATTTTCATGAGGAGGCTGTCTTTTTTGGACAGCCTTTTTTTATGGATGTAAATCTTAACGAAATTGTAATCGGATTACATTTTAACTTATATCTTTGTCGCAAATTTCTTAAACTATGGGAATTCGTAAAAAGATATCTCTCGGATTCGTTATTATTGGTGCAATACTGTTTATGTCAAGTATTGTTGCAATTTTTGAATTTAACAGGATGCGACACCATATCTCCGGTCTGATGCAGGATAATATAAACAGTATCAGTACCTCCAGACATCTGCTTGAACTTACGGACGAGTATAATTTTGCACTTGTCAGCAGAGTATTGCAGGATTCAATTATTGAAAATAAGGAGATTATACATGATAACAGATTTGCCGTCTATATCACTACCATCAGAAGTCGTTTCACTACCGATTCGGAGGTCAAAATAGCAGATTCCCTATCAGCTGCCTACTCAAATTATATTAAAATAATAAATCAGGCTCCGGAAATCACAAGACTCAGTAGAGCAGAGAGAACAAAATGGTACTTTGAAAGTCTTCAACCAGCATATAAGAATCTGAAATATTTCAAAAAAGAGCTAAGCACGATAACTCAACAGGCGCTTTTAGATAATTCGAAGGCACTTCAGGAGGGCTTTTACAGGAGTATAATGCCCGGAATTATCGCTGTTGCTGCAGGCCTGTTGCTGGTCATTCTGTTTAATTACTTTGTAAATTTATACTTTATTACACCGGTATTGATGATAATGAATGGTATTAAAAAGTATAAGATTTATAAGAAGAGTTATAATGTACAGTTTGACAACGATGATGAAATTCAGGAGCTTAATTCCGATGTAAAGAGCATTCTCGATGAGAATAAGAAACTCTCAAAAAAATATTAGCTATGAGACTTAAGATTGTTGCCAGATATGTTGGCATTGCACTATTTCTCAATGCTGTATTTATGTTTATATCTGCAGGAGTATCTGCGATTTACGATTTTGACAACTCTTTTTCTCCACTCATATTATCAGGTATAATAACAACTGTTGTAGCTAGCTTCCCGCTGATTTTTGTAGGTAAAGGGAACTCCGATGTAAATGCGAAGGAGGGTTTGGTAATTGTGGTTTTTGCATGGGTATTCTCCTGCCTGTTCGGGATGATGCCCTATATACTTTATGGAGGGGAATTTTCTATAATAAATGCCTGGTTTGAGGCTGTCTCAGGTTATACGACCACCGGAGCTACTGTATTACAGAATGTTGAGGCTCTTCCTAACGGTCTGCTCTTTTGGCGTTCCTCTACACACTGGTTGGGAGGTATTGGGGTTGTTCTGTTTATGCTGCTGTTTCTTCCAACTATCAACTCATTCCGGATGAGAATCAGCAGACTCGAGATATCCTCTCTTTCTCAGGAGAATTTCAAATTTAAAGCACAGCAGACGATAAGGGTAATTATAGTTGTCTATATGATTCTGACAATTTCACAGACTGTGTTCCTTATGCTTGCAGGAATGAACCTCTTCGATGCGGTAAATCATACATTCTCAACTGTTGCCACAGGAGGATTCAGCACAAAGAATCTATCTGTGTCTTATTACAATTCGTTTCCAATAGAGCTGGTGATTATGATTTTTATGCTGATATCTGGGATGCACTTCGGGTTACTTTTTCTTTTTATCACAGGCAAATCCATGAGTTTGTTCAAATCTCCGGTAATAAGATATTATGTTATCTCAATTCTGGTCGGAGGTTTATTAGTTGCTGCCGATAT
>JAFIHK010000113.1 GCA_017848635.1 Bacteroidales bacterium
CACCGTTTTTCCAGGTATTTATTGCCTCGCTGTCAAGTTGAAGCCCTCTTACAAGATTTACTACATCGACAATAGGCATTCCATTTCTCAAAACTCCCGATATCAACTTTGCATAGTTCCAGAACTCCTTGTTGAACATATGGGAGATTCCTCCTACTGTATTTTTGTATCCGTATCGGTCTACATATTGAAAGTCATATCTTGAATTTCCGTCGTCGTCTCTCTCTTTCACAATGTATCCCATTGATATCGATTTAGGAATGGTTCTGGAATCCTCTTCAATAAGACCGGTAAAGATCTCATAAGGGGCTCCGTTCACGAGGCCGACAAAGGCAATCCACTGTTCAACTCCGTTTTTGAACCTTATAACCTCTGCCTCCAACGATTTAGGTCTCTCCTTAATCTTTATAACGCTCTCTTTGCCATCACCCTCCTTGGCAGATACAAGAACTCCCGAGCGGGAACCGTCTCTATATACTGTGATCCCTTTACATCCACTCTCCCAGGCAGTCTTATACACCTCAGCCACAAGCTCTTCTGTAACGCTCTGAGGAAGATTAACAGTTACGCTGATAGAGTGATCTACCCACTTTTGCATCTTTCCCTGCATCTTTACCTTTGCCACCCAATCGATGTCATTTGAAGTTGCCTTGAAATACGGCGATTTTGCAACAAGCTCCTCAAGCTTGTCGTTAGGCATCTCTACTATTTTATCTTTGCTGTATCCGTTAACCTCACACCATGTAAGGAATTTATGGTGAAATACATAATACTCCTCCCAGGCATCACCGACCTCATCACGGAATGATATAACAACATTTTTGTCGTTTGGATTCACCTTGCGTCTCCTTTTGTAGAACGGAAGGAAGACCGGTTCGATTCCCGATGTTGTTTGAGTCATAAGACTTGTGGTGCCGGTAGGGGCAATTGTGAGCATGGATATATTTCTTCGTCCGTGACGTGCAATCTTTTCGTAAAGATCCTCATCCTCCTTTCTCACTCTGAGAATCATAGGATTATTTACCTCTCTCGATGCATCGTAAATCGGGAATGCTCCTCTCTCGACAGCCATCTGCGCAGATGAACGGTAAGCCTCCACAGCGAGAGTCTTTTGTACCTCAACAGCAAAATCAATCGCCTCTTCTGTTCCATAGATTAAACCCAGAGCGGCAAGCATATCACCTTCGGCAGTGATTCCAAGCCCTGTTCTGCGACCTCCGAGAGTCTTCTCTCTGATCTTTTCCCAGAGTCTGAGCTCTGCACCCTTTACCTCCTCCTCTTCGGGATCTGCGCTGATTTTTTCAATAATTGCCTCAATCTTCTCCATTTCAAGATCGATAAGGTCATCCATAAGCTTCATGGCTTTTCTCACGTGCTCCTTAAAGAGCTCCATATTGAATTTAGCCTTCGGAGTAAATGGATTTTCAACATATGAGTAGAGATTGATAGCCATCAGTCTGCAAGAGTCATAAGGACATAGCGGAATCTCTCCGCATGGGTTTGTACTAACGGTTGCGTAGCCAAGATCGGCATAACAATCTGGAAGCGACTCTCTTATAATGGTATCCCAGAAAAGAACTCCAGGCTCAGCCGATTTCCAGGCGTTATGTATAATCTTTTTCCAAAGGGCAGATGCGTCAATCTCCTTTGTAAAGCGTGGATTCTGAGAATCGACAGGGAATGTTTGTACATATGGTTTATTGTGCAGTGCTGCTCTCATAAACTCATCATCGATCTTTACAGAGACATTTGCACCTGTAACCTTGCCCTGCTCCATCTTCGCATCGATAAAACTCTCCGAATCGGGGTGTTTGATAGAGATTGAAAGCATCAGAGCTCCCCTTCTTCCATCCTGAGCAACCTCTCTGGTAGAGTTTGAGTATCTCTCCATAAAAGGGACGACACCTGTTGAAGTAAGGGCACTGTTAAGCACTGCGCTCCCTGCAGGACGTATATGTGACAAGTCGTGTCCCACTCCACCTCTTCTCTTCATCAATTGTACCTGCTCCTCATCAATTCTCATGATTCCTCCGTAAGAATCGGCAGGCTTCTTGTGACCGATCACAAAACAGTTGGATAGAGATGCTACCTGGTGTTTATTGCCGATCCCGGTCATCGGCCCGCCTTGCGGAACAATGTACCTGAAATCTTTCAGAAGGTCATAGATCTCTTCCTCGGTAAGAGGATTTTCATATCCCGCCTCAATTCTCGCAAACTCCGATGCCAGTCTTCTGTGCATTTCGTCGGGGCTCTTTTCAAAAAGATTCCCGAATGAGTCCTTCATTGCATACTTGCTGATCCAAACAGAGGCAGCCAATTCATCTCCCTTAAAATATTCAAGGCTAGATTTAAGGGCCTCTTCGTGGGTATAAGTCTTCATATCTGGTATATGTATTTAGTTCAGGGTTTTAGACACTTTTATGAGGTAAAAAAAAGTCGAGAGAAGACTCATCGACTTGTTACAAATTTATAGGAAAATGAAAATTATCTCCCCCTATAGTATCAGATTTTATCAACCATTAATTAACATCTGTCGTCGGCATCCAATACTGCGTACGACCTAAAAGTCCCGATTTATCGAGAGAACCTCTTACTTTCAGCTGTTTTTTCCCGTTATCAAAAGAGATAGTACAGTTGTAAATTTTCCCGTTTGAAGGATCGAGAATATTCCCTCCGTTAAGTTTATTTTCGTCCTGCTTCATATTCGTGATGAATTTAAGCCCGACGATAGGTTTATTTTTATTTTCACCGGTACACTTTTCACACTTCTTGTCCTGAGGACCGGTGAATATTTTAAGGATTACCCCCTCATATACGCCGTTACTGGCTTTATAAATCTTCACAAGAGATTTTTTATTTCCATCTTCATCTATAGTATACCAGTTTCCGGTAATCTTCCCAATCTGACCAAACGACAGCGCAGATATTGCCATCGACAAAATAGTTAAATAAAGTTTTCTGTTCATAATTCTATAGTTTTAGGATTAGCAGCAATTTACACTACAATTGGCACAATGGCTGAATTCGCCACGCAGCCTGCTCTCAACCAGCTCCTCAAGACGGATCTTAAGGTTTTCATTAGTGATGGTTTCGAGCACATCATTTACAAAAGCTAGCTGTTGAAGCAGCTTTGCCTCATCACGACCGATACCCCTCGATCTCATATAGAAGAGAGCCTCCTCGTCCAGACGTCCGCTTGTAGCACCGTGAGAGCACTTAACATCATCTGCATAAATAACAAGCTGAGGCTGAACAAAAGCCTTGGCTGTTCTTTTCAGAAGCAGATTGTGATTTGCCTGGTATGCTTCGGTCTTTTGAGCATCCCTGTCAACAAAGATCTTTCCGGCAAATGAGGACCTTGCATCGTCGTCCAAAATCCCCTTGAAGAGCTGGGAGCTATGACAGTTTGGTTTATGATGGTGCATATTTACAATTGTTGACATCTCCTGAGAACCATCGGCAAGGCATAGCCCGTTCAATTCACATGAAGCCTGCTCTCCGTTTATGTGAGCCACAACTTCATTGGAGATCTTTGCCCCGTGAAGAGTTACAATAGTTATTTTAACCAGGGCACTATCGGCAATATTTAAAACAAACTTGGTTTCGTGAGAAGAGTTGTTATTCTCGTTCTGCATAACCACAACCTCAGTAACAGATTTTGGTCCTGCATTAAGTGCAATAGTATCTATTGTTGAGTAGCTGTCCAGGGTAAGTGTGTGTGAACATAAAAGCAGAGAGAAGGATGAATCCTCCCCCACGCTTATTTGATGTGTAAGGTTGAGCGGAGTACCCGCAGATGAGTCCCTTACGGCAATAATCTGCAGTGTACCAGGAGCTTTAACCCCCTTTTCCACAGCAATATGCGATCCTCCACCGCTCACTTCCGCAAGAGAGACTCCTCCGGGCAGATTTGCTCCTCCCTGTACTAGCCCGTTTATTACAAAAGCCTGAGCTGTATCGGGCAGAGGTACTCTGCAGCGGAAAACCTCGGGGATTTCCGGTGTATATGTGAATTTACCTTCCATTTTCCTCCTCTTTAATGAGCCAGTCATATCCTCTCTTCTCAACCTCAAGCGCTAACTCCTTACCCGCAGTTTTAATAATTCTTCCGTCGTATAGAATATGAACGATATCGGGCACAATATAATCAAGCAGTCTTTGATAGTGGGTAATTACAATAAATGCATTATCCTCTCTGCGAAGCTTGTTAACTCCGTTTGCAACTATTCTGAGCGCATCTATATCCAGCCCGGAATCGGTCTCATCTAGAATAGCGAGTGAAGGATCGAGCATTGCGAGTTGAAAAATCTCGTTCCTCTTCTTCTCTCCCCCTGAAAAACCGACATTCACACCACGCGAAGAGAACGAACTGTCCATCTCTACAATGGCCATTTTCTCCCTCATCATCTTAAGGAATTCAGCGGCATTCACAGGCGGAAGACCCCTATATTTGCGCTGTTCATTAATGGCAGTCTTCATAAAATTGACATTGCTCACTCCCGGAATCTCAACCGGATATTGAAAACCCAGAAAAATTCCCTCTCTTGCCCTCTCTTCGGGAGAGAGATCAAGCAGATTGCCATCTTTATAGGTGACATCCCCGGAGGTAACATCAAAGTGATCCCTGCCGGCCAGAACCGAAGATAGTGTACTTTTCCCCGAACCGTTAGGACCCATGATTGCATGAACCTCACCGGCTTTTATTTCAATATCTATTCCCTTAAGAATCTCCTTACCGTTAATAGATGCGTGTAAATCTTTTATCTTTAACATATTATTATACTTAATCGTTTTCATTTTTCCATTGCCTCCTCCACATTGCAAACCCGAAAAAGGCAAGAACAAGATATGCAGCGCTCACCATTGGCATAAAAGCCAGCCCCGCAAGTAAATATAAGACAATATTTGTAACATTAACTATGAACCAGGCTCCCCAGCACTCAAGCCTCTTTTGGGCAGACAGATACTGGGCAAGAAGAATCATCCCGGTGACGAATGAGTCGAGATATGGTTTCCGCGCAACACCGAAGTAATCGGGAAGAATGGAGTGAATATTTGACAGGAATGTTCCCCAAATAACAACAAAGAGAATAATCACCGATGGGATAATTATCCACTCTTTTTTATTCAAAAGTGTGATCTTAAGCTGTTTTTCGCGATTCTCTTCATCCTTTGCCGGATGTGTCCAGCGATAGTGCCCGAATATATTAATTGCAAACGAAACAGGCTGAAGCAACATGCTGGAATACAATCCCTTCTGAAGAAAGAGGAAGAAGAGCAGGAAGTTGTACAGATACCCTATCCAAAAATTCAATACCTTTCTCTGTGTGGCAAGATATACGCAACCCAGACCCGAAAGTACTGCAACAAACTCCAGCAGACTTACACCCTGTCCACCGATTGAAAACAATATATTTTCTATACTGAACAAATTCTCCATAACCTTAACCTACGCTACCCTCAAGTGTTATTTGCAAAAGTTTCTGAGCCTCTACGGCAAATTCCATCGGAAGCTGATTGAGAACCTCTTTTGCATATCCGTTTACAATAAGACCTACAGCATCCTCTGCACCAATTCCCCTCTGTTGGCAATAGAAGAGCTGATCGTCGCTGATTTTTGAGGTTGTGGCCTCGTGTTCGAGAATTGCACTCTCATTCTCATTTTCAATATAAGGGAATGTGTGCGCACCACATCTGTCTCCTAAAAGCAGAGAGTCACACTGTGTAAAATTTCTTGCGTTGTCGGCATTGGGCAGAACCTTTACCAATCCTCTGTAGCTGTTGTTGCTCCTGCCGGCTGAAATCCCCTTGCTCACGATACGGCTTCGGGTGTTCTTTCCAATATGAATCATCTTGGTGCCGGTATCTGCCTGTTGAAAATTATTTGTTACGGCAGCGGAGTAGAACTCCGACACTGAGTTATCCCCCTTTAATATTGTGCTTGGATATTTCCATGTTATCGAAGAACCGGTCTCAACCTGAGCCCACGATAGTTTGCTGTTATCTCCCTTACAGATACCTCTCTTTGTCACAAAGTTAAAGATACCCCCTTTACCCTGGGCATCGCCCGGATACCAGTTTTGAACTGTTGAGTACTTAACCTCGGCATCCTTCATTACAACAATTTCTACAACGGCAGCATGTAGCTGGTTTTCGTCACGTTGGGGAGCTGTACAACCCTCAAGATAACTCACATAGGAGCCCTCATCGGCAACTATAAGAGTTCTCTCGAACTGGCCTGTCCCTTTGGCGTTTATTCTGAAATAACTCGATAGTTCCATAGGGCATCTTACCCCTTTAGGAATGTAACAGAAAGAACCGTCGCTGAAAACTGCGGAATTAAGCGCCGCAAAGTAGTTATCTCCCAACGGTACTACCGATGCCAGATATTTTTTTACCAAATCGGGATAGTCTCTTACTGCCTCTGAAAATGAGCAGAATATAATTCCCTTTTCGGCAAGTGTTTCGCGAAAAGTAGTCTTTACCGATACTGAATCGAATACGGCATCTACCGCCACTCCGGCAAGAATATTTCTCTCGTCAAGAGGAATTCCAAGCTTTTCAAAAGTGGCCTGCAACTCGGGATCTATCTCCCCCTCCTTTATCTTCCTCTTTGGAGCTGCAAAATATATTATATCCTGAAAATTGATCTCCGGAATTGTCAGATATGCCCAGGTTGGCATTTTCATTGTGGTCCATTTGTTATAGGCCTTTAACCTGAAGTCAAGCATCCATTCCGGCTCCTCCTTTCTGCGGGAGATCTCCCGTATTATATCTTCGTTGAGCCCCTTAGGCAGGAACTCCTGTTCAACAGAGGTTTCAAAACCATGCTGATACTCTGTTTCGGTAACTTTTTGAATTATGTTGTCGCTTTCACTCATTTGGCTGCAAAGTTAAATCTTTTAATCTATTTTTGTGAAAATTATCCGGTGATGAAAACAGACAGCGAAAATAAGAAAAGGACCGATATTTCCGAAGTCGGCAAGGTGGCTTTAACCTCAAACTTACTGGCAAAAGCGGGAAGTACAATATCCTCTTCCGTGATTTTCGGCAAGGAGGGCGATTATATATGGGATAATTCTCACACAATAATGCTCGAAGGAATTGACTTCGACCTTACCTATATGCCCATCAAGTATTTGGGGTACAAATCGGTAATACTAAATCTCGGTCATCTATACTCGAAATTTTTCAAACCGGACAATATTTCAATACGGATTGGACTTTCCGGCCGTTTCTCCGTCGAAGATGTAGAGGAGCTTTGGGATGGAATGATTGCAGCATTCTCAGAACATAAGATTGAGAAAATCTCGTTGGAATTGCAACCATCCTTAACCGGCCTCACCATCTCATCATCTTCACAAGGAAAACAACAAAGAGAGCTCTTTGTTCAAAGAAGAGAGCCTCGCTCCGGAGACCTGATAGCGTTGTCGGGAAATGTAGGGGCAGCCTTTATGGGGCTTCAGCTTCTTGAGAGAGAGAAGCGTCTGTTTACCAGAACATCTGCACAGCCAAATCTGGAGAATCACAAGTTTATATTAAAAGCTTATCTTAACCCGGAGATCAATACATCTCTGTTCGATGAGTTTGAAAACACATCCATATCTCCGCTATACGGAGAGTTTCTTAATACCGGACTTGCCGATGCAGTTAAAATGGCCTGTCATACTACCGGCTTCGGTGCAAAACTATTTCTTGACAGAATTCCGATTGCAGCACAGACATCTGCAATGGCACAGGAGCTTAATATGGATCCCATTACCGCTGCACTTAACGGTGGGAACGATGTTCAGTTCATTTTTATATTACCTATTGAGGAGTATGAGAAGATATCGAAGGAGCTGCCACAGCTTGATATTATAGGGCATCTATGCTCTCCCGAAGTTGGTGCGGTACTTGTTACTCCCGATGGGAACTCACTGGAATTAAAAGCTCAGGGTTGGAGTGAAGGAGTATCTTAGTCCATTATCATTAAAGAAGTCAAGAAGCTGTTGATTCAATGATATCTGGAATTTTTTTGAGAAAAATTCCACGGATATCTGGTTTTTGACATCTGCAACATTTACAAATAGTGTGGTTTTTCCTCTGTTCTCCTTTAATTTTTTTACCAGATTCTTCCTCAGGTATGAGTCTAATTGAGAAACCTCAATATTTAACTTGAGCTGGCGTATAAAGTCCTCCCTGGTGTTTGCCAGGTGTCTCATACTCCTTATTTTCAATATGTACTCAACATTTGCTTCGGCATTTTCAGGAGAATCCTGTTTTTGAAATACCGGGAATCTGGTTGTAATCTGACACCTGACCAACAGTGGAATTCCTTGTTGCGTATACTGCATAAAGGCCTCGTAATCTTTCCCGTATAGTGCAAAAGAGATAGATCCGTCGAAATCTTCAAGTGTAAAATTTACGAAAGGCTTGCCTGAACTTCTCGAATATGAGGTTTTTGCAGTACTTACCATACCGGCGATAATTATCTCCTTCCCACGGACACTCTCATCCTTCTGGGCTAGTATGAGATACTCCGCAGCCTGGTTCAGAGAGCAGTTTGTAAAATTCTCTATTTCGAATCTGAATTGATCCAGCGGGTGTGCAGATATATACATTCCGATGAGCTCCTTCTCTCTCTTAAGCAGCTCCAGATTGTCAATATCCGGTACCGGAGGAATTTCGGGAGTTACAGGTTTTGGGCTGTGTGTATCTCCGAAAAGTGAGGTACCTTCGGACATATAGTCGCACTGAATTCTGTTACCATACCTCAGCAGCTGATCCAGGAAGGTTTCATCTTTTGCATTTGTTGCAAAAAACTGCTCTCTTTTTAACTGGTTAAGACTGTCGAAAGCACCCGCATAAACAAGTGACTCAATTGTTCTTTTATTTACTGCAGAGAGATTGACCTTCTCTACAAACTCAAAAACCGATGTGAATGCTCCTCCGTCGAGAGCCTCCCTTGCTTTAACTATCTGCTCAACGGCACCTGCTCCAACACCCTTGACACCGGCCATACCAAACCTGATATCCCCGTGTTTATTAACCGTGAATGTATCTGAACTTTCGTTTATATCAGGACCCAATACATTTATGCCCATCCTCTTACACTCATCCATCAATTTGGCAATTTCACCAATATCATTAAGATTCCGGCTAAGAGTAGCAGCCATATATTCTGCCGGGAAGTTGGCCTTTAGCCATGCCGTCTGGTAGCCTACCCAGGCATAACAGGCAGAGTGTGATTTATTAAAAGCGTATTCGGCGAATGATTCCCAGTCTTTCCATATCTTCTCGAGGATCTCTTTTGAGTGGCCATTGTTCCCTCCACCCTCGAGAAAATCCTTTTTCATCTTCTCCATTGTCTCCTTCTGCTTCTTACCCATGGCTTTTCTGAGAGTATCGGCATCACCCTTGGAAAACCCTGCAAGTTTTTGAGAAAGAAGCATAACCTGCTCCTGATATACCGTAATTCCGTACGTATCCTGAAGAATCTCCTCCATCTCCGGCAGGTCGTACTCAATTTGCCTTAACCCCGATTTCCTCTGAACAAAATCTGGGATATAGTCCATAGGACCAGGCCTGTAGAGTGCATTCATAGCAATCAGGTCTTCGAACCTGTTTGGCTTGAGCTCTCTCAGCCACTTTCTCATCCCGTCCGATTCAAACTGGAATGTCCCTACAGTGTCCCCCCGGCTGAATAGCGCATAAGTAGCCTTATCGTCCAACGGAATATGATCGATGTCCACATCGATATTTTTGGACTTTCTGATATTGTCGACAGCATCTTTTATGATTGAGAGCGTCCTCAAACCGAGGAAGTCCATCTTAAGAAGCCCCACCTCCTCAATAAATGATCCCTCGAACTGAGAGACCCACATCTCCTCTCCGGTATCCTTATCCTTGGCAATGCTGATTGGAATAAACTCCCGCAAGTCGTCACGCCCAATAAGAATTGCACAGGCGTGTACACCCACATTTCTCACTGTACCCTCAAGTTTTTGCGCAAACTCTATCGTGTCTTTAACGAGTTGAGTACCAGACTCCACAGCCGACTGAAACTCAGGAGCGTATTTTAAACAGTTTGCGATTGTTACATCGGGAACCTTGCCGTCGATCTCGCTGAATTTAGCAGGAATAAGCTTGGCGAGCCTGTCTGTCTCGCTTAGGGGCAGCTTTTGTATTCTTCCCACATCGCGTATTGCACTCCTGGCCGCCATTGTTCCGAAGGTTATAACGTGCGAAACCTTCTCCTTACCATACTTCTCCTCCACATATTTCAAAACCTTTGAGCGGCCGTCATCGTCGAAATCGATATCGATATCGGGCATAGAGATTCTGTTCGGATTAAGGAAACGCTCAAAGAGCAGGTCGTACTTAAGCGGATCGAGCTCTGTTATCTTCAAGCAATACGCCACTACAGACCCTGCTACCGAGCCCCGCCCAGGCCCCACTGAGACACCCATATCCCTAGCTGCATGAATAAAATCCCTGACAATGAGAAAATAGTCGGGGAATCCCATTCGTGTAATTGTCTCAAGCTCAAAATCGAGCCTCTCGGAAATTTCCGGAGTTACCTCACCATACCGGGACCTTGCTCCCTCATATGTAAGGTCATGCAGATATATATTTGGATCCTCATATCCTTCGGGAAGAGGGAAATAGGGCATAATTGGTTTGGAGTCGATTGAGTAGACCTCAACCTTTTCGGCAATCTCCAGTGTGTTCTCCAGAATCTCCGGAAGATCGGAAAATATCTCTGCCATCTCGGCCTGAGTCTTAAGATACTCCTGTTTAGAGTATCTCAACCTGTCCGGATCGTCATAATCGGCATTTGTTGTAAGGCAGATGAGTCTGTCGTGAGCCTCTCTGTCATCAGAAGAGACAAAGTGCACATCGTTGGTAGCAATACACTTTACTCCATGTTTTGCCGCAAGTTTAAGAATTACCTCATTAACCTTCTGCTGCTGAGGAAAAACAGATGTATCTGCTCCCGGGACATCAGTCTCATGACGCTGAAGTTCAAGATAGTAATCCTCTCCAAAAAGATTTTTGTACCAGAGAATAGTCTCTTCAGCTTCATCTATGCGGCCTGCCGCTATCGCCCTCGGCACCTCCCCCGCAAGGCAGGCCGATGAACAAATAAGATTACTCCCGAACCTCTCCAGTAACTCTCTGTCAATCCTCGGTTTATAGTAGTAGCCCTCAATAAATGCGTAGGATGAGAGTTTAATGAGATTTCTGTACCCTTCAATATTTTTTGCAAGCAGAACCAAGTGGTAGCTGCTCTGATCCTCACGTCCGCGTTTAAGGAAACGCCCCTCTTTTGAAACATAAAACTCGCATCCGATGATGGGTTTTACGGTAGGATATTTTTTTGCAACTTTTAGAAACTCCTTGACTCCAAACATATTACCATGGTCGGTAATAGCCAGAGCCTGCTGGTTATCGGCCGCGGCTGCTGCAAAAAGTTTATTTATGGGAGCGGCACCATCCAGAATAGAGTACTGGGTGTGCACGTGAAGGTGTACGAAGGACATTATTATTTAAATTGAGCTATAAAGATAATCAAACGGGGAGAATTATACCAATTCAGATCCTGTCATCTCTGCAGGTTTTTCTATTCCCATGATTTTGAGAATAGTGGGAGCAATATCTGCAAGAATTCCATCTTTGACCTCTTTAATATCCTCATCTACAACAATAAACGGAACCGGATTAAGCGAGTGGGCTGTATTAGGGGAGCCGTCCGGGTTGACTGCGTTATCGGCATTTCCGTGATCGGCAGTGATCAGCACTGTATAACCGGCAGCCTTAGCCAGCGGCACAATTTCGCCCACACAGGTGTCAACGGTCTCCACCGCTTTACGGATAGCATCGAATACGCCTGTATGGCCCACCATATCGCCATTTGCAAAATTGAGTATTATCAAATCGTGATTGTTGTTCTTGATTTCGTTTAGGAGTGCCTCTTTGATCTCTACCGCACTCATTTCGGGTTTAAGGTCATAGGTTGCAACCTTTGGAGAGTTTATAAGGATACGGCTCTCGTTTTCGAAGATCGCTTCGCGCCCTCCCGAGAAGAAGAATGTTACGTGTGCATACTTTTCGGTTTCGGCAATTCGGAGCTGCTTCTTGCCTGCCGCAGAGACCACCTCTCCAAGAGTCATCTGAACATTCTCCTTATCATAAAGAACGTGCAGTCCTGTAAATTTATCATCGTAAGGAGTAAGGCAG
>JAFIHK010000114.1 GCA_017848635.1 Bacteroidales bacterium
CGACCGCATCAATGGGAACAGCTCTCAGTGATTCGCTCTTGAGTATAATTTCATTCGCTGCGCTATCCTCATTTTTTGAAACGGGACTGATTAAAACAAACCAGATAGTAGTCGAGAGAGTAATTATCAGAACGACCCCTGCAATAAAGAACCAATATCTCCTACTCATATTGCTGCAAATTTATTAAAAAAAAGCTCGTAGAAAATTATTTCATTTTGTTATTAATTTTTGTATATTCGCAAACATTTTTTCAAAATATCAAAGTTTTTACAAAGAATTTTTAATTTATGTGGGGAAAATTCAAAGATACAGTTAATCCGCTCGAGTCTTTTATCGGAAAAAGATCGGCAGATTTTTCAAAAGAGGATATAGTAAGATATGTTACAAAGAAGGGTGTGAAAATCATAAACTTCCGCTATGCAGCTCACGACGGGAGGTTGAAAACACTAAGTTTTCCCGTCTCTTCGGTGAACTATCTGGAGACAATACTTACATTCGGAGAGAGAGTTGACGGCTCCAGCCTGTTCCCGTATATCGAAGCAGGCGCAAGTGACCTCTATGTTATGCCCGATTATACGACAGCATATGTAGATCCATTCTCAGAAATCCCTGCACTGGGAGTTCTCTGCTCATATTTAGGCCCGGACGGGAAGCCTCTCGAGACCTCCCCGGAATACACCCTCAAGAGGGCAGCCGAAGATTTCGAAAAATCTACCGGCTGCACATTCGAAGCAATGGGAGAGCTTGAATTTTACGTATCTGCCGAAGTAAACCCGAATTTCGAAACAAAAAACCAAAAAGGGTATCATGAATCTGCCCCATTCAGCAAATTCGAAGATTTCCGCAACGAAGCTATGACTCTCATTTCGCAAGTTGGAGGAAAAATAAAATACTCCCACAGCGAAGTCGGCAACTTTACTCTTAACGGCAAACTATACGAACAGAACGAGATTGAGTTTCTGCCTGTACCGGTAAGAGAGGCTGCAACACAGCTACTTCTTGCCAAATGGATATTACGCCGTTTGGCAGATATTTACGGATATGATCTCACATTCGCACCAAAAATTACAACAGGGAAGGCCGGCAGCGGACTCCATTTCCATACAAGAGTAGTTAAAAACGGATCACCGGTAATGCTGGAGAGTGGGAACCTGTCGGAATATGCAAAGAGGATGATCGGTGGATACATCAAATGCGCAGGAGCATTAACAGCTTTTGGAAACACTAATCCCACCTCCTATTTCAGGCTCGTTCCGCACCAGGAGGCACCAACCGAAATTTGCTGGGGAATGAGAAATCGTTCGGTACTTATTAGAGTTCCGCTTGGCTGGAGAAGCTCAGGCTCCGACAGGCAGACAGTTGAGATCCGATCGGCTGACGGATCGGCTGACATCTATCTTATGCTTGCGGGAATAACAACCGCAGCAAGAATAGGCCTCACATCCAACGATTCACTGGAAATAGCTCAAAAGAGCTTTACCGACCTTAATATACACGACGACAAACATTCAGAATTCAGAAATTCACTTAAAAAGCTACCTTCCAGCTGCTATGAATCGGCTCAGGAGCTTGAAAGGAGCCGAAGTCTGTTCGAGACAGGCGGAAACGGCGAACCGGGAATGCCTTTCTCACCGAAGCTTATCGACGGAATTATAGGTCAACTCAAATCGTACGAAGATACGAACATAAGAAAAGAGGCCCAGGAGGACCCCTCTGTCATGCAAAATATGGTGAATAGCTATTACCACTGCGGATAGTTGCTCTTGCAACTATCTGTCAGTTTCCAAGTTCGCTCATAAATTTTATACGAACCAGGCGAATCTCCTCTTCGGTATAACCGCGGCCAAGTTCAAGCGAAGCATCCTGAAGAGAATCCGATGTAGCCTCCTCACGGAAATAGCTGTAAATATCATCGACCTTATCTTCATCGACTGTCTGCTTAATGTAGTAGTCGATGTTTATTTTTGTACCCGAACTTACGATTGATTCAAGCTCGTTAAGAATATCATCCATCTCAAGCCCCTTTGCATCGGCAATTTCATCGAGTGGCACGCGCTTATCTATGTTCTGAATGATGTATACTTTATTGAGTGATTTGTTTACAGCTGTTTTAATAACAAAATCGTCCGGTCTCTGAATATCGTTCTCCTCAACATAGCGGGCTATAAGCTCCACAAACTCCTTTCCGAACTTCCGGGCCTTACCCTCTCCCACCCCCTGACACTTCTTAAGGTCATCCAGAGAGACAGGATACAAAATAGTCATATCCTCCAGAGTTGAGTCTTGAAAAATCACATAAGATGGAAGGTTAATTCTCTTTGACATACTATGTCTCAAATCCTTAAGCATAGCAAGAAGAACAGGATCACCACCACCTCCGCCTCTTTGAGAAGCAACAACAGCAGCATCCTCATCGTCGTCTACCTCAGCAAATTCACGATCTTCGGTAAGCATTACAGTGTAAGGATTCTTGAGGAATTCGAGACCCTTTTTAGTACAGGATATTACGCCATACCGTTCAATATCCTTCTCCATAAAATGCTGTACTATTGCCTGCCTGATGATTGCCGTCCAATACCTCACTCCCTTATCTTTACCTATGCCGAAGAGAGGGAGTTCGTGATGGTTATATGACTTTATTATCGAATTGTGAATTCCTGTCAGAATATTTGCAATATGGTCGCTCTTGAACTGCTCCTTCATCTCGGCGACCAGCTCAAGAACAGTAAGCAGATCTTCTGTTCCGTCGAACTGTTTTTTTGGATGCAGACAGTTGTCGCAACTGCCGCAATTATCCTGAGTGTACTCCTCTCCAAAGTAGTTTAGTAGTGTTCTCCTGCGGCAGATATTCGACTCGGCATATGCAACAGTCTCACTAAGCAATTGTTTGCCAATCTCCTGCTCCGAAACCGGTTTCCCGTGCATAAACTTCTCAAGCTTCTCAATATCCTTGTGAGAGTAGAAAGTAATACACTGTCCCTCTCCACCGTCCCTTCCTGAGCGTCCGGTCTCCTGATAATAACCCTCAAGGCTTTTCGGAATGTCGTGGTGGATCACGAATCGCACATCGGGTTTATCGATACCCATACCGAATGTAATTGTCGCAACAATAACATCTGCCTGCTCCATAAGGAATTTATCCTGATTTGCGGCCCTGGTGTTTGCATCCAGCCCCGCATGATACGGGAGAGCCTTGATACCGTTAATGTTTAAAAACTCTGCAACATCCTCGACCTTTTTGCGGCTCAGGCAGTAAATAATTCCCGATTTACCCTCATTGGCCTTTATAAATTTAAGAATCTCCTTATCCACATTGACCTTGGAACGGAGTTCATAGTAGAGGTTAGGCCTATTGAAGGATGTTTTAAATACCTTAGCCTTGAGCATCCCCAGATTGCGTTGGATATCGTACTGCACTTTTGGAGTTGCAGTTGCAGTTAACGCAATTATGGGAGCCTTGCCTATCTCTTTGACTATGGGTTGAATGCGTCTGTATTCGGGCCTGAAGTCATGGCCCCACTCCGATATACAGTGAGCCTCGTCTACGGCGTAAAATGATATCTTTACCTGCCTGAGCAGATTAATATTCTCCTCTTTTGTAAGTGATTCGGGAGCTACATACAACAGTTTTGTATTGCCTGCAAGCAGATGATCTCTCACCTCCTGCATCTGTGCTTTATTAAGCGAAGAGTTGAGAAAATGGGCAATCCCATCGTGACCCTCAACAAATCCTCTTATAGCGTCCACCTGATTCTTCATTAAAGCAATCAGTGGTGATATTATCACAGCCGTTCCATCCATCAGAAGCGCCGGCAGCTGATAGCACAGCGATTTACCTCCTCCGGTGGGCATAAGCACAAAAGCGTCATTTCCGTTGATAAGATGCAGTATTATCTCCTCCTGTTGTCCCTTGAATGCACTGAATCCAAAATAGAATTTAAGTTTGTCGTGTAATTCGGCGGAAGTTAAACTCATTTTTTTATATTACCTTTGTTGCTCTAAGTTATTGAATTGTTTTCTCGTTACAAAATTTTTATGAACATTTCTTCTAATGACATTAAAAATCTGGCTCTTGAAGTTATCGGTAAAGAGGCAGCCGCTATCCAAAAGCTCTCCGAACATATCGACGAAGATTTCGTCAGAGTCGCAGAGTTGATCTTTGCCGGAAAGGGCAGATTAATTCTCACCGGTATCGGTAAGAGCGCAATTATTGCCAGCAAAATTGTTGCCACACTTAATTCGACCGGAACACCATCGGTTTTTATGCACGCTGCCGATGCGATACACGGAGACCTTGGTATCGTACAAAAAGATGATATAGTGATGTTTCTGTCAAAGAGCGGCAGCACTCCGGAAATTACCGTACTTGTACCGCTTGTAAAGAGAATGGGGAACAAAATAATTGCAATGGTCTCAAATACCGACTCCTTTCTTGCAAAAAATGCAGATTATGTTCTCAAGGCAAAAGTAGAGTCGGAGGCTTGCCCCAACAATCTTGCCCCTACCACCAGCACTACCACCCAGCTTGTTATGGGCGACGCGCTCGCAGTATGCCTGCTACAGATGAGAGGATTTTCTCAGGAGGATTTCGCAAGATTCCACCCCGGAGGGTCGCTCGGCAAAAAACTCTACATGCGGGTCAGTGACCTGATCGACCGTAGCAACAAGCCGAGTGTGGACGAGAATGAGAATCTGCAAAGCACAATTATTAATATCTCTTCACACAGACTTGGAGCGACAGTTGTCATAAACAGCGAGGGAACTCTCCTCGGAATCATCACCGACGGCGATGTCCGCAGGATGCTGGAGAAGGGAATGCCTGCCGAAAACCTTAAAGCAGGTGACATAATGTCGAAGAACCCCAAGGTGATAAATGTGGACGAGCTGGCAATAAAGGCATTCAACATCATGGAGACGAACAAAATCACTTCGGTGGTTGTTCTTGAAAAGGGAAAATATATTGGATTGGTACATATACACGATATAATAAGAGAGGGAATTGTATGACAGGTTTCAACCCTAATGATCCGGGAGTAGCAAATGGAGGATATTTTGCTCTACCCTACAAACTTGAAGATTCGGAAATAGTAGTAATATCTGCCCCGTGGGATGTAACAACATCGTACGGAGCCGGAACACATAAAGGGCCGGAGGCGATAATCGACGCATCGGTACAGGTGGATCTTTTCGACTCTGCCGTTGAGAAGGCGTGGGAGACAAGAATCGGCACTCATCCTATCGATGAAAAGATAGTCAAGCTGAATAAGAGGAGCAGAAAGATTGCCGAGCATGTTATTGAGAAACTGGAGGAGGGAGTATCGGCAAGAGAGCTTTCGAAGGAGCTCGATGAGGTTAACAAAGCATCTGCAATATTAAACGACTACGTATACGAGACCACAAAGGGCTATATAGAAAAGGGTGCCATTACTGCTGTTGTCGGCGGCGAACACAGTGTACCACTGGGTCACTACAAAGCGTTGGGAGAGAAGTATGAGGAGTATGGAATATTGCATATTGATGCACACGCGGACCTTAGAGTGGCTTACGAGGGTTTTACATACTCTCACGCCTCAATTATGTTCAACGCGCTTAACGAGGTTCAGCAGATCTCGCAACTTACCCAGGTTGCAGTGAGAGATTACTGCCAGCAGGAGTCTGTGTTTATCGACAATAATCCCAGAATAAGATGCTTTACCGACAGAGAGCTTGCAAGGAACTCCTTCGAGGGCAAAAGCTGGAAAAAACAGTGCGATGAGATAATTTCAAGCCTGCCCGAGAATGTATATATAAGTCTCGACATTGACGGTCTGTCTCCCGAATATTGTCCCGGAACCGGAACACCTGTACCGGGAGGGTTATCCTATAACCAACTGGAGTATCTGCTTCACTCACTCGCACTCTCTTCAAAGAAGATCATAGGTTTCGACCTTTGCGAAGTCTCTCCGTCGGAGGAGAGCGAATGGGATGCCAACGTGGGAGCAAGATTACTCTATAAATTGTGCCTTTTTACAAAACTTAACAGAAATAGAGAGAGGGAGGTGAAATGAAGAGAAGAGAGCCGGTAAACATATTCGACCATTTTTTCAAGAATGAGGCTGCAGCAGGTTTTGTTCTTCTGTTTTTTGCAATTGCTGCAATAGTCATTGCCAATAACGACTCTCTCAGTGCGTTTCATAACATATGGCATGAAAAGGGATCATTCTCAATTGCCTCATTCAAGGTGGAGATGGATCTCATTCACTGGATTAACGATGGCCTTATGGCTATCTTCTTTTTCCTCGTAGGAATGGAGATTAAGAGGGAGGTGCTTGCGGGAGAGCTATCTTCAATAAAGCACGCCTCTTTACCAATTTTTGCTGCAATCGGAGGCATGGTTGTACCTGCAGCTATATTCCTGGCTTTTAATCTAGGCAGCGAGGCGCAAAACGGATGGGGAATACCGATGGCCACCGACATTGCATTCTCAATAGGAGTACTCTCAATGTTAGGGAAAAGAGTACCTGTCCAGTTAAAAATATTTCTCACGGCACTTGCAATAGTGGACGACCTTGGAGCAATACTGGTTCTTGCATTCTTCTACCCTGCTCATGAGCACAACTACACAATGTTCTTGCTTGCCGGAGCTATTATACTCATATTGTGGCTAGTGAACAGAAAAGGCGTAACATCTCTGCCGGTTTATCTGATTCTCGGAGCTGCTCTCTGGCTTGTGATTCTCTTTTCGGGAATACACGCCACGCTTGCAGGGGTACTGCTTGCTATGTTTATTCCATTCAAAGGGGAGAAGAGGTCTCTTATGAGCCAGGTTGAGCATAAAATACACCCATGGGTGACATTTTTAATTCTTCCTGTTTTTGCTCTTTCCAATGCCGGAGTAAAAGCAGATCTCTCAATATTTTCGGGGAGTCCCGACGGTTTGACTCTCGGTATATTCTTCGGATTACTGCTTGGTAAGCCAATTGGAATAACAGGTATGAGCTGGTTGGCATACAAATTGAATTTGGCAGATAAGCCTTCCGGTGTCAAATGGTCACAGATATTCTCAGTCGGAATAATTGCGGGAATAGGTTTTACTATGTCAATTTTTATAGATAACTTAGCGTTTTCCGACCAGACTCTGATTGAGACGGGAAAAGTAGCGATTCTGATGGCCTCTTTGGCAGCGGCTGTGATAGGATCCATTATGTTGGTAATAACCACAAAAAAAAATAAAATAAAACCAAATAATATTCAATAAACAAAATGAAAACAATTAAAGTTCTATCTGCTCTTGCCGTTTCGGCAATACTTATCGCCTCTTGCGGTGAGAAAAAATCTGCACAGCCGGCGGCTGAAAACGGACAACCGGCTGTTCCGGTAATTACCAAAGCCGAAATGGATTCTGTAAGCTACGCTATCGGAACAACTCTCGGATTTATGATCAAAGAGGCAAACTTTGGCGATATCGATATGAAGAAGGTACAAAAAGCTATGAATGAAGTTATCGCAGGTAAAGAAAAACTTACAGTAGATCAACTTAAGGCAGGTCCGATTATTCAGAACTATCTCAGAAAGAGATCGGAGATTGTAGCTGCCGAAAATCTTGAGAAGGGAAGAAAATTCCTCGAAGAAAACAAGACTAAAGATAGCGTAAAGGTTACCGAGAGCGGTCTTCAGTATATTATCAGAAATGAAGGAACCGGCCCTAAACCGGCTGATATCGACACTGTTGAAGTTATGTACAAAGGTGTTCTGATTGACGGAACTGAATTTGATACAAATATCGGACAGGCTCCTGCAAAATTCCCTGTTGGTGGTGTTATCGCAGGCTGGAAAGAGGGTCTTAAACTTGTAGGTAAAGGTGGTAAGATCAAACTTATTATACCTGCTGAACTTGCATACGGTGCACAACAGGCAAGTGCGAAAATTGCCCCTAACTCAGTTCTTATTTTTGATGTTGAAGTTGTAAATGTTACCCCTGCAAAGGTTGTTCCTGAAAACAGTGCCAAGAAGTAATTATGAGTTTGGAAATCAGTGGTAAACTAATAAAAAAACTGGCGGTTGTAAACGGTACAAATACCAGAGGGAGTTGGAGCAAACAGGAGTTCATAATCGAAACTCAGGAGGCTTATCCCAAAAAGGTATGTATGAATGTATGGGGAGCCGATAAGGTTAAGGAGCTTGATTCATTTAACGAGGGGGATGTTGTAAAAGCCTCGGTGAACATCGAATCAAGGGAGTTTAACGAAAGATGGTATACCGACATTCGTGCATGGAGACTGGAAAAACTTGCCGCCAACGGAAATCAGGGTCCCGGCCACGATCTGTCGGAACCCATTGATATCTCCGGCGATGGAGAGGACGACCTCCCATTCTAAATATAACAGAGAGGCTGACCTATTTTGGTCAGCCTTTTTTTATTGAGTTAGTAGCGGCGGAACCAGGTCATCTGACGTTTGGCGTAGCGGCGGGTATTCCTTTTGATAAGATCGACCGCCTCATCGAGAGAGTGCTCTCCCGAAAAGTATCCGAACAGCTCCTTATATCCTACAGTGTTGAGTGAGGGCAGATCTCTGTGAGGATACATCCGCTCAGCCTCTTCGAGGAGACCCGCCGCCATCATCTCATCGACCCGATGGTTAATTCTTTCGTAAAGCTCTTCACGGGGAGGGTCGAGGATAATCTTATCAATTGTAAAATTGCGTCTTTTAGACGGAGATGTCTTGTACGATGAGAATTTATTTCCGGTAGAAAGACACACCTCAAGAGCTCTCATAACTCTCTGTGGATTTTTAATATCGATTGCTTCATAGCTCTCCGGGTCGAGAAGTTTTAATTTTGCGGCGAGCGGAGCGAGCCCCTCCTCACTTAGTTGTTGAGTAAGCTCTTTACGTAATACCAGGTCGCTCTCGGGAAAATCATCGATACCGTTGCAGAGGGCATCGATGTATAGTCCGGAGCCGCCGGCCATAATAAGAGTGTCGTGGGTAAGAAACAGTTCGTTAATCAGCTCCAGTGCCTCAAGTTCATACTTGCCGGCGGTATAGTGGTCGAAAATTGAGTGAGAGAAGATAAAGTAATGTTTTACTTGTGCCAACTGCTCAGCAGTAGGAGGTGCCGTACCAATTTTCAATTCTCGGTATATCTGCCTGGAATCACATGAAATAACGGGAGATCCATACTCAAGAGCCTTCTCAACGGCGAGCCCGGTCTTCCCCGATGCCGTTGGGCCTGTAATAACCAATAATCTTTTGGAATTTCCCATTACTACTCTTCATCACCTTCGGAGAAATCCTCAGGTTCAGGAACCTCGTCACCTCCCGGCAAATCGGAGAGCGATTCAAAATCGTCATATCTGTCGGAAAACTGATCGGGGTTTTTACCTCTCTCCATAACCATTCTTGGGAATGAGCCCCTGTATTGCTCCTCATCTTTCGACAGGAATTCAATCACAATATATCGCTCCTTCCTGATATCATACACATAGTGAAGCACCCTCTCCCCTTTTAAGAGCAGATCGCTGAGTTTTACAGCGTCCATCGATCCCGAACCGAGGTCGAACAGACCATACTGGCTTACTCTGCCCTTCTCGCCGACTCCACGGAAGAGCACCAGCTGATCCGGTGCAAAACCAAGATCGTTCTGCAAAAAGAGATGGAAAGAGTAGAGCGATGTTTCGCTGAGAGCTTCATACTCTCTCATAAATATTTTGTTTCCGGTGATTGATGCTTTGTATCGGTATAACATAAAGGAAAATGTTTACGCAAAGATACTAATTTATGTGATTCAAAAGAAAAGCTACTGTGTCGATACCATCGGCATAATCTGAAAGAGAGGGGTATTGCATCTGCCCGGGTGCAACTCCGGTAGAGGCACTACATACAGCCTGAATCTGCTCACGATTTCGCTCGATAAAAC
>JAFIHK010000115.1 GCA_017848635.1 Bacteroidales bacterium
ATAGATGCCGGGGTAACCAAAATGGTTATGCCGGGAATTGACAGTACGGTACACGATGCTATGATGAAGTGTGCTTCGGATTACCCGGGCACTCTTTTCCCATGTGCAGGTCTCCATCCGACTTCGGTTAACCGGGAGTGGGAAAAGGAGATTGCCTATGTGGAAGAGAGGCTCTCTAAGGACAAATATTTTGGAGTAGGCGAAGCAGGTATTGACGGCTACTGGTCCAAAGAGTTTTTAAACGAACAGAAAGAGGTATTCGGGCTCCAGATAGAGCTTGCATCAAAATATGATCTGCCTGTTATTATCCACTCAAGAGAGGCTACCGAAGAGATATTTGAAGTTCTTGACAAATACCGTAACCTTAATTTCAAAGGGATATTCCACGCCTTTTCGGGAAGCATTGAGACATACAGGCGACTGTTGACCTTCGGTGACTGCTGGTTCGGAATCGGAGGAGTGATAACCTACAAAAACAGTAATCTGCCCGAAACAGTTAAGCAGATGGATATCAACCGAATTATTCTGGAAACGGATGCCCCATGGCTCACACCTGCACCCCACAGAGGCAGCCGTAACGAAGCCTTATATATTCCCCACATTGCTGCGAAGATTGCCCAGGTCAAAGAGATGGAGATAGTGGAGATCGCGGAAATTACCACCAGAAATGCTCAAAATCTGTTTAAAATTTAAAAAATGAATATACTTCTCATATACACCGGCGGAACTATTGGAATGAAGCAGGATCCTCATACTCTTGCTCTTACTCCTTTCGATTTCTCTCAAATTGTAAAGGAGGTTCCGGAACTGAAGAAATTCGGATACAGGATAGACTCCATCACTTTTGATCCACCTCGGGACTCCTCCGATATTGAGCCCGATTTCTGGTGCGGTCTTGCGGAGATGATACGAGACAATTATGAAAAATATAACGGTTTTGTGGTTCTGCACGGTACCGATACAATGTCCTATACAGCATCTGCCCTGAGTTTTATGCTTGACAATCTCGAGAAACCTGTAATTTTAACCGGGAGTCAGCTGCCGATAGGAATGCTCCGTACCGACGGGAAGGAGAATCTGATATCTGCAATAGAGATTGCTGCTGCATGTGATAAAGACGGACATGCAATAGTTCCCGAAGTATGTATATTTTTCCAGAACGAACTGTACAGAGGAAACAGGACTACAAAATATAATGCGGAAAACTTTCACGCATTTATATCCCCTAACTATCCTCTATTGGCAGAGACTGGTGTTCATGTAAAATACAATGAGAGAAATGTTCTTAGACCTTCGGTCTGGGGTAAAAAACTTATAGTAAACAACGTATTCGATACGAATGTAGCTATTCTCAAGATATTCCCGGGAATATCTGCAACAGTTATCGATTCTGTTATGGCAACACCTGGTCTGCGAGCCTTAATAATTGAGACATACGGAACAGGAAACGCCCCTACTAAAGAGTGGTTTCTTGGTCCAATCCGGAGGGCAGTTGAATCGGGAGTTATTATACTGAATGTCACTCAATGTTTATCGGGACAGGTAGATATGGATGCATACGCAACCGGAGTAACACTTAAAAGATGTGGTGTTATCTCAGGCAGTGATATAACACTTGAAGCAGCCCTCGCCAAACTATTTTTTTTACTTGGTCAAAGCTCTGATATTTTGTTTATTAAAGCCGAACTAATAAAAAATTTAAGGGGAGAAATAGCCTCATTGTAACAATATTTAAAAATTCTTTATAAATTGCACGATATTTTCCGCGTAATAGGAAACAAATAACTAATTAAAAATACATTGTTTAATACTTTAATCATTCAAAAATTTATGAAAAAATTTTTCATGTTTTTGGCAGTAGCGGGACTTTTCACCCTTACTGCACAGTATGCCTCAGCTCAGGACACAACTACTGCTGCAGCTACTGACACTACTGCTGCCGTTGCAGCACCAAGCGCAGCTGCTGACCAGACTGCACAGGAAGAAGTTCCTATCCACCAGCAACTTAAAGCAAAATTCATTGAGGGTGGTGCAGGCTTTATGGCATCTGTCATTCTTTGCTTAATTTTTGGTTTGGCAATTGCAATTGAGAGAATTATCTATCTTAACCTTGCAACAACAAACACTGAAAAATTACTCAAACAAATTGAAGAGGCTCTTGCTAAAGGTGGCGTTGAGTCAGCTAAAGAGATTTGCAGAAACACCAAAGGTCCGGTTGCCAGCATATTTTATCAAGGTCTTCTTAGAATGGACGAAGGTATCGAAGTTGTTGAAAAATCAGTTGTTTCTTACGGTTCTGTACAAATGAGCCAAATGGAGAGTGGTCTATCTTGGATCGGACTCTTCATCGCTATCGCTCCTATGTTAGGATTCCTTGGAACAGTTATCGGAATGGTTGGCGCATTTGATGCTATCCAAGCTGCCGGTGATATTTCTCCAAACGTAGTAGCAGGTGGTATTAAAGTTGCGTTGATCACAACAATCGGTGGTCTTATCGTTGCTATTATCCTCCAACTTTTCTACAACTATATCGTTTCTAAAATTGACTCTATCGTAGTTTCAATGGAAGATGCTTCAATTTCGCTAATAGATATTTTGGTGAAATCTAAAAAATAATAACCATGCCAAAATTTTATAAATTCCTTTCATATTTTCTACTGGCGTTAACGCTGGTACTGGGAGTACTGTTCTATGCCTCCTCGGATAAGGAAGCTATGACAAATGTACTGCTGTTTTATGCATACATTTTGTTTGGCTTGACTCTCCTTGCTGCAATAGTACTGCCAATGAAAAATTTCGCAAGCAACCCCAAGGGGCTTAAAAAAGCTCTTTTGAGTATCGTTGCTGTAATTGTGGTGTTCGGAGTTTCTTATCTGCTCTCATCAAGCGAACCTGTAAATATCAATGTTGAAGTTCCTCCTACACCAATGACTCTTAAGATTACCGACACCGCATTATATGTAACTTACATATTGGCTGCATGCTCCGTAGTTGCAATTGTATACGGAGGTGTATCTAAAATGATTAAAAACCGTTAAACTTTATGTCAAGACCAATACCAGAAGTTAACGCAGGGTCAACAGCAGATATCGCCTTCTTGCTTTTGATATTCTTCCTCGTTACGACAACAATGGGTGCAGACTCCGGACTTCAACGTCGTCTTCCCCCTATGCCTGACGAGAACCAAAAGGTAGAAGATATCAAGATCAACCGAAGGAACACCTTCATTGTTAAGATCAGTGAGCGTGACGGTATTCTTGCAGGCGGGCAGGTGATTGACATCTCTCAGCTTAAAGATCTGGCTGTTGAATTCCTTTCAAATCCTAATAACCTTGAGAATCTCCCAGAAAGAGAGGAAAAGTTTATTGAGGGATTTGGTAAGTTTGCAGTATCGAAAGGCGTAATATCTCTTCAAAATACTCGCGGAACCAGTTATAATGTCTATCTCAAGGTTCAGAACGAACTTGTAAAGGCAGTAAATGAGGTACGCGATGAATTTGCTATGCAAAACTTCGGAAAGAAATATGCTGCCCTCACTGAGGATGAGCAGAGGATTTGCCGCGATGCAGTTCCTCAGAATATCTCCGAAGCGGAACCTAAAGACATTAAAAAGTAAAGAGACATGGCAAAATTTTCAAGAAAAGGTAGTAAATCGATGCCGGCTATCAGTACTGCATCTTTGCCGGACGTAGTATTCATGCTTCTGTTCTTTTTCATGGTTTCAACCAGTTTCAGACAAACAGACCAGAAGGTGGTTATTAAACTTCCCGAAGCATCTGAAGCGGCCAAACTGGAAAGAAAAGACCTGGCTTCATACATATATGTTGGAACTCCAATTATATCTGAACAGGCCAAATTTGGAACAGATGCCCGTATACAGCTGAATGACTCCTTTAAAACTGTTGACGATATCCGAGATTTCGTTGCCGCTTCCCGCGAGACAATGAGCGAAAATGACCGTCAGCTTATGGTTGTTTCAATCAAAGCCGATGAGAATGTCCGCATGGGTATTATAACAGATATCAAACAGGAGTTACGCAGATGCTCCGCTCTCAAAATTATGTATGGTGCCAGAAGAGGTGCTGCTGCAACTGAGAGCGAATAATAAGGTAAATACTTATTAAAATATAGTGAAGAGGAGCCGTTCGTTAGGATCGGCTCCTTTTTTTATTATAAAATTGTTGTATTTTTAAGGCATGAAAAAACTTAAAATACTACTTATATCGGCAGTTATACTGCTCAACTTCACTGATTACAATACTATTAATGCTGCCTCCGGTGGAGAGAGGGCCAAGTATATCTTTCTATTCATAGGAGACGGAATGGGACTGGCTCATATTGCAGCAACAGAGGCATATCTTGCCTCCCAAAAAGGTATAATTGGAAGTGAGTCATTGAATTTTACAGAGTGTCCATATGTGGGATTATTGACAACTCACTCTTCAAACCATTTTATCACATGCAGTTCTGCTGCCGGCACTGCTATGGCAACAGGTGTTAAAACGAAAAATTATATGCTCGGTGTAGACTCCGATACAAACAAATTAAGGGCTATCACATACAAAATCAAG
>JAFIHK010000116.1 GCA_017848635.1 Bacteroidales bacterium
CTTGTCCTTTCCACTCTTTTTCTATTTAGTATGCTTGCCGGTAAGGCCAGCTCAAAGTTTGGGGTTCCTGCTCTCCTCCTGTTTCTGGCAGTTGGGATGCTCAGCGGAACAGACGGATTAGGAATAGAGTTTAATAATCTTTACATAGCTCAATCTATTGGAACAGTTGCTCTTTGTATTATTCTCTTTTCCGGTGGTCTCGATACCAAAATTTCGGAAATTAAGCCGGTAATGGCCAGAGGACTTATGCTCTCCACATTCGGGGTGTTTCTCACAGCATTTATTGCCGGGGTGCTTATATGGATGGTCGCTGCGGTGTTCACCCCATCGGCGGGAATCGGACTACTGACAGCACTTTTACTTGCCTCTACAATGTCCTCAACCGACTCAGCATCGGTTTTCTCAATTTTGCGTTCAAAGGGGTTGAACCTCAAAAACAATCTGCGTCCGATGCTTGAGCTTGAGAGCGGTAGTAACGATCCGGTCGCTTATATTCTGGTTATAACTTTTATAGAAATTCTAAAGATGGATAGTAACCCCGACTATTTAATAATAGGGGGCAGGCTATTACTTCAATTAGGTATAGGGGCATTGTTCGGTTATATTCTCGGTAAACTTGCAGTTATTCTCGTTAACAGGCTCCATATCGACAATGACTCTCTTTATCCGATTCTGGTATTTACATTCTGTATGTTTATCTTTTCGGTAACATACTATGCGGGGGGAAACAGCTATCTGGCAGTATACATAAGCGGAATTGTAATAGGAAATTCGAAATTTGTCCATAAACGATCTGCTATCAACTTTTTTGACGGACTAGCCTGGCTGTTTCAATTGATTATGTTCTTAACTCTGGGTTTGCTTGTCAATCCAAGAGAGTTACTCCCTGTAATAATTCCCGGGTTGATAATCAGCGTTCTCATGATATTTATTGCCAGGCCGTTAAGTGTGTATCTTGCTCTATTACCATTTCCAAAAATGCCCAAAAGAGATAAAGTCTATGTCTCCTGGGTGGGTCTGAGAGGTGCTGTGCCAATCATTTTCGCAATATATCCGTTGGCGGCCGGGATACCTCATTCAAATTATATTTTTAACATAGTTTTCTTCTGCACACTTGTCTCTCTTGTTGTTCAGGGTACAACGTTAACGAGCCTTGCCGGCCTTCTGGGGTTGGTAGATAAACCTAAAAGAAATAAAAAGCTTAAAAACTTCGATATAGATTTTTCAGATGAGATAAAGTCTATTACATCTGAGATTACCATAACCAACGAACTGCTAAATAATGGAAATCACCTGATGGATCTCTCGTTACCAGAGCAGACATTGGCCGTTATGGTTAAAAGGGGCGATAAATATTTTATTCCGACAGGGAATACTATTCTGCAAGATAGGGATAAATTGTTGATTATTACCGATAATCAGGAGGTGCTCAACGAAACCTACAGGAATCTGGGAATCGCTGATCCGGAATAACTTAGCTGAAAATATACATATGAAAATAGTAGTAATTGGTACAGGTGGTGTTGGCGGCTATTTTGGTGGACTATTGTGCAAAGGGGGTAATGATGTCACATTTATCGGCAGGGGTGAGCACAGGATGGCTATTCTGGAAAACGGACTGACGGTAAAGAGCATTAAGGGTGACTTTAATGTTAAAGATGTGCAGATTACCGAGAACATAAGAGAGGCCGGTCCGGCAGATGTTATTATTATAGCTTTGAAGGCCTGGCAGGTCAGGCCGTTACTGGACGATATTGCATCGATTGTAAAAGATGAGACGGTTATAATTCCTCTTGAGAACGGAGTCTCAACACCGGATGAACTCATCGAAAAGATACCTTCCAGACATGTTGTGGGGGGGATGTGCCGTATTATCTCGATGATTGAGTCCCCCGGCGTAATAACTCACACAGGTGTCGATCCCGTTATGATATTCGGGGAGCTTGACGGGGCTCTCTCCGACAGATTGATCAGAATAAAGGAGCTCTTTGCTGCCTCAGGAATTGATGCAAGAGTATCTGCCGATATTAAATCTGAGATGTGGAGAAAATTTATCTCAATCTGTGTAAGCGGTCTGCTGGCAGTGTGCCGGGCTACATACGGAGAGATGAGAGAGATACCGCAGACCAGACAAATGATGCGTGATCTCATGAGCGAAATCTATCTGCTCTCAAAGGCTGCAGGTGTTAAGGTAGAACCCGATTATGTAGATAAGGCCATGGCCTTTATTGACACATACTCTTATGATGCCACCTCTTCTCTGACAAGGGATGTATGGGATGGAAAATTCTCAGAGATAGAGTATCAGAACGGTACGGTTGTGAGGCTGGCTGAGAGGTACGGCATCGATGTTCCGCTGAACAGGTTTGTATATGCCTCTATTCTGCCTGTGCAGAGAAGGGCACTCAATAGATAGTCTTTATGAAGAGAATTTCCTTGATCGCCGTACTGCTTTGCATATCATCGGTCAGTTTGATTTCAAGGCAGATACCAATCGCAACGGGTTGGATACTTAGTGATAACAGCGGTAAGATTTCGGTTCCCGCAAAGATCCCGGGGACAGTGCATACCGATCTGATAGCGGCCGGCGTTATTCCCGATCCGTTTGCCGGTGTAAATAATCTAAATCTTGGCTGGGTAGATGAAAAAGTGTGGATTTATTCGACAGAGTTCGATATTCCCGATGAGCCGGCCCAATCGAAAAAAGAGGGCAATCCGGCGTTGTGGCTCGTCTTCGAGGGGCTTGATACAAAGGCCGATGTCTATCTTAATGATAGGTTGGTAATAAGTGCCGACAATATGTTCCGTACATGGAGGGCCGATGTTAATTCATTAGTTAAAAAAGGATCAAACTCTCTAAAGGTTATATTTTATCCTGCTGTTAAATATGTGAAAGAGAGGGGTGCAAATTACAGGTTCAACTTGCCCGGAGGTGAGTGGGCTCACATAAGAAAAGCTGCATATCATTTCGGATGGGACTGGGGGCCTAGGTTCGTCACTTGCGGGATATGGAAGCCTGTCTACCTTGAGCGGGAGGAGCGTTTTTCGGCACGAAATACATGGATCAGGACTCTCTCTATTACTCCTGAAATTGCCGGTATGGAGTTAGGGATGGATTTTTATACGGCACAAAAGGGTGAATATAAATTTGAGATAAGGGAGAGCACCTCGGGACGCATTCTGACAAGTTTTAAAAATGAGTTGAGTGCCGGAACCAACCATGTTGTCAAAACTTTTGATATAGATTCTCCTAAGCTCTGGTGGCCAAACGGCTCAGGTGGGCAGAACCTTTACGATGTAAATGTGGTGGTAAGCACCAGAGGGAAAATAGTGGCGAATGAGCCTCATACATTTGGGATCAGGTCTGTTGCACTTGTAAACAGAGGGGATTCAAAGGGTACCTCCTTCTATTTTAATGTAAACGGCAAACCGATTTTTATGAAGGGTGCCAACATTATTCCGCCACATAGTTTTATGACCGAAGTTTCCGATTCGGTATATGAGAAACTTGTTATTGAGGCGGTTAAGAGCAACTTTAATATGCTGAGGGTGTGGGGCGGAGGAGTCTATCTGCCCGATGCCTTTTACAGAGCATGCAGTCGATACGGAATTGCTGTATGGCAGGACTTTATGTTTGCATGTTCTATGTATCCGTGGGATACCGATTATATGAACAATGTGAAATTGGAGGCAGCAGAGCAGATATCCAGATTGCGCAGATTCCCCTGCATTGTTCTTTGGTGCGGAAATAATGAGATAGATGAGGGCTGGAACAACTGGGGATGGAAAAACCAAATCGGCGATGCACCCAATGCAGCAGATTCGATATGGAGAGGTTATGAATCTCTTTTTAAAAAACTTTTACCAGAGGCGGTTAGTTACTACTCTCCCGGAATCCCATACTGGCAATCATCTCCTCAATATGGGTGGGGCCACGAAGAGAGCCTGATTCACGGCGATGCTCACTACTGGGGTGTATGGTGGGGTAAACTGCCATTCTCTCTTTACGCCGAAAAGGTTCCGCGTTTTATGAGTGAATATGGATTTCAAGGGGCCCCTGTTTTTGAAACAATAATGAGGTTCAGCTCCGACGGGCTAAATCTGCCGGACTCTCTGGAGATGGCTGCGCACCAGAAACACCCTGCCGGCTTTGAAACCATATCTGCCTTTATTGAGAGAGAGGGATTGACACCCGGGAACATGAGGGAGTGGAGCTATTTTAGCCAGATTATTCAAACCTTGGGATACAAAAAGGCTATTGAGGAGCACAGGCTTGCCGCACCATTCTGTATGGGGACTCTCTACTGGCAGTTCAATGATTGCTGGCCGGTTGTATCATGGTCCGGTATAGATAGTTACGGACGATGGAAATCGGTCCAGTACGCAATAAGGGATCTCTACAGGGCTTCGGTTATTGCATCAGAGTACTCAAAAGGGGTTATTCGTACCAGGGTAATTTCCGATTCCGGCACAAGTGAGGGTGGTGTTGTTAATCTCTATGTGAAAAACATGTCTGGTGAGAAAATAGGGGCGCGTAAGTATGATTTTGGAAGAGCATCAGGTGATGGTTGCGAAGAGTATAAACTAAACTATAATATTGAGGATACTTGCGGAACGCTTCTCTATTCCGAACTTGATCTCGGAGGAGAACACTTTGAATCTTATAACTTAAATTGCAGGCTTGGTGATCTTATTAAATTATCCGACCCTCGAATTTCGTTCGTCAGAGAGGGTAATACCCTTATTCTGCGTAGCAATGCAATCGCCCTCTTCGTACAGATAGAGGGGGAAAACAGTTATCTGCCCGCCGGGAATAACTATTTTCATATGCTGCCGGGAAGAGAGTATCGTGTGAAAATTCCTGACTCCTATGATGGCACTGTTATTGTTAACTCTCTATATGATTACATCGGTACCCACAAAAAATAGATAAGGCTATGAAAGATAACACAAAAATTACGGTCATTGTTGTTGCGATCCTTGCCGGATTGGCGATTAACGGAATTTATATCGGCAGGTCGCTGCAACGTTTTAAAAGAGACGATAGAACCATATCTGTCAAAGGCTTCTCTGAAAGGGAGGTTAAGGCAGATTTTGCTGTTTGGACCATCAAGACAAGGATCACCACCAACGATATTATAGCCGGAAGCAAGGAGATTGAGTCAAACAAGAATAAAATTGTAGATTTCCTTATTAAAAAGGGGATCTCCGCTAAAGAGATAATCCAACAGAATCTCAGCGTTACCGATAAATTGGCTCGCGATTACGGTAATACCGATATTGGAGGTTATCGTTATATAATCGAGAACTCAATACAGGTGAGGACAGAGAATGTTGATACTGTTCAAAGAGTTAGCAAGATGACCGACGAACTTCTTAAGGCGGGAGTTGTCATCTCTAACAGCGACGATTACAACCCTTCGGTTCAATACCTCTTCACAAAACTTAACGATATTAAGCCTGAGATGCTTTCGGAGGCAACTGCCAATGCCAGAAAAGCTGCTGTTGAGTTTACAAAAGAGAGTAAGGTTAAGCTCGGTTCTTTAAAAAAGGCGAACCAGGGGCTTTTCTCAATAATGGACAGGGATGCTTCAAACGCAGCACAGGCAGGAGAGGGGGGCTATTACTCTTCAAACCTGAACGATGTTTTCAAAAAGGTGCGGGTAGTAGTTAACATAGAATATTTTGTAAAATAGTATATGTCTTTAAAAGGGCGGATTTTATCGGGAGTTCTCATTTTTATCATCTCTCTGTTTCTGATAAGGGGACCTCTGCTCAGATATTTTGTAGCTAACAGAGTTACAGGTGTTGAGGCCAGATATGGATTGAATATAGATTATCAGAAGCTTAGATTCTCCGGATTAAGCGGGATTAAGTTATCCTCCTTGTCAGTTGTTCCATCATCGCAAAAGAGTGTTACCGATACTCTGCTCTCTGTCGATTATCTTGAGGCCAGGTTGAGTTTTTTTAAACTTCTTTTTTTCAAGACAGATCTTAAGGAGTTGAATGCAGATAATATTAAGATTTCGTTCGTAAAGAGGGACTCACTCTCAAATTTCGATTTCCTCTTCAGGAGCTCTCAAAAGAGTACAAAGAAAGAGAGTGTTGACTCCTCTAATGTAAACTATGCCAGAGTTACCGACCGTATGTTCTCTCTTCTGCTTAAAGTTCTACCGTCTCAGGCAGATATTCAGAAGCTGAAGGTCTCCTACACAAAGGATAGTTACAACCTGGAGGTAAATCTTCCTGCATTTAAGGTTGTAGATAACAAATTTTCGGTTGTAATATCGGCCGATGAAAACAGGAGTGTCTCGGTACTGGCTGCCGATGGTGTCCTCGATGATTCTGAGAGAAAAATATCTGCACGGCTTTTTGCACGGGAGAACCATAAGTTTTCGGTGCCATTTCTAAAATACAGATGGGGAGCGGACCTCCAGTTCGATACACTGGCATTTGAAATATCTGCAACCCACAAGGGGAGCGAATCCACTGAGTTAAACGGGAGTGCGCTGGCAAAAGGAATATCGCTATATCATACAAGAGTCTCTCCTGAAAATGTGCTTTTGGAGAGAGGTGAATTCAATTATAAATTTTTAGTGGGGAGAAACTTTTTTGAACTCGATTCCTCTTCGGTTGCAACTGTAAATCGTTTTAGCTTCTCGCCATATTTAAGGGCTCAGAAGGATAAAAAATGGCATATAACCGCCTCTCTGAACAAGAGTTGGTTTCCATCCGACGACCTCTTTTCATCGCTACCCAAAGGACTCTTTAACAATCTGGAGGGTCTAAAGACCGAAGGCAAACTCAGATACCACTTTTACTTGGATCTGGACTTTAATAATCTTGACTCTCTTAAATTAGAGTCGATTCTTAAACCCGACAAATTCAGGATTGTCAGTTTCGGGAAGACAAATTTCCGTTTCATTAATGACGAATTTGAGTATACTGCATACGAAAATGGAGCCCCTGTGAGGAGTTTTGCGGTTGGCCCCTCTAATCCAAATTTCAGAACTCTGGATAGAATCTCTCCTTTTTTGCAGATGGCTGTTCTTCAGTCGGAAGATGGAGGATTTTTCTATCACAACGGATTTCTGATTGAGAGTATTAAAGGAGCTCTTATTCAGGATATTAAAGAGAGGCGTTTTCGCAGAGGCGGCAGTACGATTAGTATGCAGCTTGTTAAGAATGTATTTTTGAACAGACATAAAACTCTTGCCAGAAAATTCGAAGAGGTGCTCATAGTGTGGTTAATTGAGACCAACAGGCTCTCTCCGAAAGATCGGATGTTTGAGGTGTATATGAATATAATAGAGTGGGGTCCCATGATTTACGGAGCAAATGAGGCCTCCAGGTTCTATTTTGATAAGGAGGCCA
>JAFIHK010000117.1 GCA_017848635.1 Bacteroidales bacterium
CACACCGTAGGGAGCGCTCAAAGTAGGGAGAGCCCCTAAGCTGAATCCAACAGTATAGGCATCCGAAAGGTACATTGCCAGAGGGTTATCCAGCGAACAACCGATTGTCGGGACAGGCGAAGGAGTGACCGGGGAGATTATGATCGAAACCTTCTCAAAATCCTTTTTGAAGTTATCGCATATCTGACTCCTCAGTTTGTTTGCCTTAATATAGATTGCATCGGAGTATCCGTGAGAGAGCACCTGGTTCCCCCCGACAATCCTCCTCTTGCTCTCCTCGGTAAAATTCATAGACCTTGTTACAGCATAGCCATCCTTGAGGCTCCTACCCTGCTCTCGCTTCCCGTATGTTGTACCGTCCAGTCTTGCCAGATTCGATGCTGTCTCTGCCATTGCAATTACATAGTATACCGAAACCACAAGTTGGCTCTCCATAAAATCCAGTTCATAAAGCTCAGCCCCCATCTCCTTTAGAGAGTTGATAAAGGCTTTAAACTGCTCCCCTGTTTTTTTATCGACAGCGTCACTCTCTATAAAGCTTTTGTAGTAACCTATCTTCATTCCGTTGATTGACCCATCCCCTTTTGTTACCGATTCAGGAACAGGGTCATAATCTGAAGATGTCATATCCTTTGGGTCATATCCGCTCATAGCATTAAGCAGAATCCTTATATCCTCTTCGCTTGTTGCCAGAGGTCCGACACAATCGGTAGATGAGGCATAAGCCATTAATCCGTAACGAGATATCCTTCCGTAGGTTGGTTTAAGTCCATAGATCCTGTTATAGCCGGCCGGCTGCCGGACTGAGCCTCCTGTATCACCTCCGATCGAGAACACAGTGTTGCCGAGAGCAACATTAACAGCACTTCCACCACTTGAACCGCCGGCGGAGAGTGATGTGTCAACGGCATTCAGGACAGGACCAAAAATTGTATTCTCACTCGTACTCCCATGACCGAAGGAGTCGCAATTCTCTCTTACAACGGGAATTGCACCTGCATTTATCAGCTTATCTATAGCGGTTGCATTATAAGGAGAGTTATAATTTGAAAGCATATTAGAGCTCGCTGTCGATTTTACCCCCTTTTGCATAAATACATCTTTTATTCCGAAAGGAATACCTTCGAGAAGCCCGATTTCCTCTCCGAGAGAAATCTTTGCATCAACCTTTTCGGCCATTTCAAGTGCCTGCTCAGCAAGTAAATAGTTAACCGTGTTGTGGGTATTACACCCCAACAAATCCAGCTTACTTTTTATAAGTGCTTTACAGGTAATTTGGCCGGATTTCAGTTGCTCGTGAATTGTTCGAATCTGAGAATCCATTTTTAATTTTCAATTACCTTTGCAACAACTAGATATCCGTTATTATTATTATTTGGGAAATTATTAAGAATACAATTTCGCTCGTGTGATTCAGAATTTATCACAACATCTTCGCGAAGATTATCAATTGATATGCAATTATTTGAAAAAGAGGCGCTCTCTCTGTCGGAAAGATCAACAGACGAGTTGCGGATCACGTCAAAAAGGGTCTCGACCGATTCCGAAGAAACGGCTCCCTTTATGCCGGACAGCTCCTCAAGAGGCATCACTTTTTCCATAATTGAATTACGATTTATAAGCTCCGGCAAAACTAAAAAATTATTATTAAAAAAAGAAATCGTTTACAAAATATTTACAAATGCCCTTATTATAAAGGGAAATCGAGATATTCCGATTTAAAAGAAAAAGCGGATATATTTCATATTAATGAATATAAATCCGCTATATTATAACAAAATTAAAGTAATTCTCACATAAAGATATCACCTTATAAAAGATGTCTTTATTCTCTCTTCCGGTTTAAATGGATGAATCCCGGCTCTTTTTCCCTCATCTATACACTTTAGAAGCCAAATCATATTCCTGGCGAGTGTCCGCATGATCTGCAACCCCTCCTCATCTCGCATTACCTCTTCCGGAGTGTTGCCGTGAACCATATTCCAATATTGTGAAGAGACAACAGGCATATTATTGATTGTAAAATATTTGTTCAACTGGTCGAATGTGGCTGTCGTACCACCCCTTCTTGCAGAGACAATTGCGGCGGCGGGTTTGAATTCGAACCGGGCGGCGGCGGCGTGGAAGATTCTGTCGAGAAGCGAGATAAGCGAACCGTTTGCCGAGGCATAGTAGACAGGGGAGCCTACAATCACACCATCGGCCGCCGCCAGCTTTTCTATTATCTCATTTACAGGATCATCCTTGTAGATACAGAGCATGGATCCATCTTTGCACCTGTTACAAGCAGTACAACCCCTCACGGCCCTTCCTCCTATTTGTACAATTTCATACTCTGCACCCCCCTTCACAAGTTCAGTACCTATTTCGGAGAGAGCTGTGAAGGTACACCCCTTAGGGTGAGGACTTCCGTTTATCATTAAAATCTTCATTGATAGATTATTTTAAAACTAATTGTCGAATTGTGGTTTTTCCCGATGTAAAAATAACTATTTTTAACACAAATTTATTTGAGTTCAAAAATGGGAAGAGTTATCAGAGAGGTGTGTGCCGATACACTTAATTCGGCAATTACGGCAGATATTTATGGTGCCGAGAGAATAGAGTTATGCCAGGGGCTTAGTGACGACGGGCTCACTCCTTCACCCGCACTTACAAAATATTGTTGCGAGAATTTAAAACTTGATGTTTGTGTCCTTATAAGACCTAGAGGTGGGGATTTTTGCTATAACGAAAAGGAGTATCAACTAATCAAGGATGATGTTCTGTTTTGCAAAGAGGCTGGTGCCGAGGCGGTTGTTGTTGGATTTCTATCGCCGGATGGTGAGGTTGAAAAGGATCGTCTCAGAGAGATCGTAGAGATATCTGCACCAATGGATGTGGTTTTTCACAGAGCATTCGACTACACAGCAGACCAGGCAAAAGCCCTTGAGGAGCTCATAGAGTGTGGCTGCAAAAGGGTCCTCACTTCGGGTGGAGCAAAGAGTGCACTTGAAGGGGCAGATTCACTTAGAAAACTTAATGAACAGGCTGCCGGACGTATTGAGATTCTTGCCGGTGGGGGCGTGAGTGCCGAAAATGTAGCCGAGATAATAAGAGTATCCGGATGCAACCAGGTTCACTTCTCCGGAAAACACACAATTACCGGGCATCGCGGTAGAAAACATACCGAGACCGACCCCGAAGCGGTAAAAGCAATAAAGGAGATAACCGACAAGTTATAATCTGTTCGCAACCTCTCCGATTAAATTAAATATTATGAAAATTAGCAGCCTCCTGTTTCTGCCGATTGCCATTATTTCGGTATCTGCGTGTACCGGCGGCAGCCATCTGATTTCCGACACTCAGCTCCGAAAAGAGATGATAGGCGATTACGAGAAGAGGAAGATAGAGCTATCTCCCTCCAATGATCTGTTTAAATTCACAGATACCGCCTCTATTAGCGTTTTCGAAAGAGAGGCAATGCAGTTCCTCTGCGCTTATATGCCTCTGTGCGATTTGGGAGATTACGATGCAGAGTATTTTCTCGGTCAGGTTAAATCATCTGTAAAGGCCAGATCCCTTTTTAATTGGGGCGATAGAATTCCCGAAGAGATCTTCAGACACTTTGTCCTCCCACCTCGGGTTAATAACGAAAATCTCGACACTGCCCGGCAGGTTATGTTAAGAGAGCTAAAAGAGAGAGTTGATGGACTGTCCATGTATGAAGCTGCTCTTGAGGTGAACCACTGGTGTCACGAGAAGGTAACATACAGAGGGTCGGATACCAGAACATCTGCTCCGTTGGCGACAATGTTAAACGGTTACGGCCGGTGTGGCGAAGAGTCGACATTTACTGTAGCAGCTCTTCGTGCAGTAGGGCTTCCTGCAAGGCAGTGCTACACACCGAGATGGGCTCACACCGACGACAACCACGCCTGGGTGGAGGTTTGGTGCGACGGCAAGTGGTATTACCTTGGAGCATGTGAACCGGAGCCTGTACTTAACAGGGCATGGTTTACTGCACCGGCCGGCCGGGCAATGATGGTCCACACAAATGTTTTCGGCAAATATAAAGGGCCGGAGGAGAGAATCGATTTTCCGCTCTACTCTAAAATAAACATCCTATCAAACTACACCAAGACCAGAAGAGTCTCGGTAAAGGTCACAGATTCTGACGGAGCTCCGGTAGCCGGGGCCAAGGTTAGATACCTCTTATATAACTATTCGGAATTTTACCCCATTTTCACATCGGTTTCCGATAACAGAGGAGTATCAGGAGTAACAACTGGATTCGGCGATCTTCTTGTGTATGCATCATCCGATGCAGGCTACGGTTATACAAAGGCATCACCGGACTCTCCGGACACACTCAGGATAGCTTTAAACAGGAGTTCAAAATCCAGATATCACTCTGAGAACAGCAAATCAGAAATCCTATCCGGTTTGGCGGAGGAGTACCAGGAGAATATAGATTTAGTTCCCCCTCCGCCGGTAAATATTTCCGACACACTATCTGCCAAGCTCATCACTAACAACAACCTTAGAATCAAACAGGAAGACTCTATAAGAAACAGATATACAGCCGGGTTTATGAGCAGGAACGATGCCAAAAACCTTGCTGCAAGGCTAAATCTGGACACATCGGCAGTTGCCGGCTATATTGTAAGGAGCGAGGGTAACTGGAGGGAGATTGCTGCTTACATCGGGAACAACTCATCTGCACCACAGGTTCTCAACCTTTTAAGCACTTTGAGCGACAAAGATCTGCGTGATACACCGTCGGCCATTCTGGAGAGTCACCTTAAGAGAGCAGTGCCATTCAATCCTAAGGGAGCAATTCCCGAAAAAGTTTATATTGAGGGAGTTCTCTCCCCGGTGGTATATTACGAACTTATCCGGGACTGGAGACCGGAGCTTAATAAGCTGGCAGATAGATTAGCCTGCCGTAAAAATCCGGGATGGAAGAGTATAGATGCCGATCTGCTTATGAGGTGGACTATCGAAAATATCAAACAGGATGACTCCTCAAACTATCCGAGGAATCCTCTATCGCCTGCCGGTACATTAAAACTTCGCAGAGCAGACAGAATCTCCAGATATATTTTCTTTACCGCCCTGTGCAGATGTTTCGGGATACCTGCAAAATTCGACAAAGCCACGCTCAACTGCGAAGTATACGAGAGTGGCAGATGGAGGGTAATATCTGCCGTTAAAAA
>JAFIHK010000118.1 GCA_017848635.1 Bacteroidales bacterium
ATAGAGCAGATGAAGAGCATTCTGGCCGCTGCCATGGAGCAGGGCGCTGTTGGGATTTCGTGCGGACTTGAGTATACCCCGGGTTCGTATGCGCCAGAATCGGAAATTGCCGAACTTTGTAAAGTGGTTGCAAACTATAACGGTCTATTTGCCATTCATATGAGAAATGAGGATGACAGGGTGGAAGAGGCAATGGATGAGGCTATCAGGATCGCTTCAAAAAGCGGAGTGAGGCTTCAGATTTCTCACCTTAAAGCTCAAAATGCAGCGAACTGGCATAAGGTACCTGCAATGATCAGGAAGATTGAGAGTGCGGAATCCGCAGGTGTTGACATTGCATTTGACAGGTATCCCTATATTGCGTTTTCTACCGGAATGTCCACATTCATTCCGCTTACATACCGACAGGGCTCATCTGCCGAAGTTGTTGAGAGGCTAAATAATGATTCAATTGCCAAAGAGATAGGTATTTATGCCGAATCTCGTATTAAACGTCTGGGTGGCCCTCAAAATGTTGTGGTTACCTCTTGTAAAAGGCCCGAAAATAGGATCTATGTTGGTAAAAGTGTCGAAGAGTGCTGTAAAATCAGCGGAAGTGAACCATGGCCTTTTATTCGTAAACTCCTTGCAGAGGAGAATGCGAATGTTGATATCATAGGATTTGCCATGAGAGAGGAGAATGTAAGGCTTTTCCTGTCACACAGGCTCGGAATGCCAGCATCGGACGGAAGCGTTTACTCTCCGACCGGACCGCTTTCAGAGAATATGCCTCACCCACGTTCATACGGAACTTTTCCGAGGTTCTTCGGAAAATATGTGAGAGAGGAGAAGATAATGGATCTTGCAACTGCTGTAATGAAGGCTACATATCTGCCCGCATCCAGGTTAAAACTCTCTAACAGAGGATTGTTGGTGCCCGGTTATTTTGCAGATATTACAGTATTTAACCCTTATACAATTATAGATTCCGCAACTTTTGAAAAACCGCATCAGTTTGCAAAAGGGATAGAACATGTATTTGTAAACGGAGTTCACTCAATTGAAAATGGTGCCTCTACCGGTAGTACAGGGGGATCAGTTTTGGTCGGGTAGTCTCTCCTGAGGCTCCTTCTCCATCTTCTCAAATGCATTGACAATCTTTGATACAAGAGGGTGTCTTACGATATCCTCTTTTCCAAAGTTTATAACCTTTACTCCCTTGATCTTACCGGTTATCTCTACTCCCTTTGCAAGGCCGGAGTCGCTTTTTCTTGGTAGGTCTATCTGAGTGGCATCCCCTGTGACGATAAATTTAGAGTTATTGCCCATTCTTGTAAGGAACATCTTTAATTGTCCCAGGGTTGTATTCTGTGCCTCATCGAGAATTACAAATGCACTTTCAAGAGTTCTTCCGCGCATATAAGCAAGAGGCGCAATCTGAATTATCTCCTCCTCCATAAGAGCCTCAAGGCGTTTTGCCGGAATCATATCCCTTAAGGCGTCATAAAGCGGCTGCAGATATGGGTCTAACTTCTCACGAAGATCACCGGGCAAAAAACCGAGTCGCTCACCAGCTTCAACCGCCGGCCGGGTGAGGATTAATCTCTTGACCTCTCTGTTCTTTAGTGCCCGGACAGCCAGAGCAATAGCAGTGTATGTCTTTCCCGTACCGGCCGGCCCCAGAGCAAAAATGAGATCGTGTTCATAATACTCTGCAAGCAGCCTCTTCTGATTCTTAGTCCTGGCCCTGATAACCCTCCCCTCTGTTCCATATACAATTGTGTCCTTATCCTCTTCGGAGTGAATATTCTCCTGCTCCCCGTTAAAGTGAGAGTGAATATCATCTTCGGTCAATCTGCTTTTCCTCTTTCTGATCTGAATGAGCGATTTTACAGCCTCCTCAAACATAGAGATATCCTCCGAGCTTCCTCTTACAAAGATTTCGGAGCCTCTGGCAGCTATTCTAAGTTTTGGAAAATATTCCGAAAGCAGATCAATCAATTTATTATTAACCCCGTAAAAATCGGCGGGATCAATCTCCCTTAATCTTATTGTTTTATCGGTCATTTGTAAATCCAGTATAATATTTCATCATATTGTCAAAGTGGGCTTTTGATCTGTACGAAACCGAGCCCTCACGGAAAGAGTTAACCGGGACAACAGAATAGTTGCTTCCGATTTCCCCAGGCCTTGTAGTCCACACGTAATCTAACTGAGGTTCGAGCAAGATTACCTCCCCCTCTCTTTTAGTAAATTTAAGAGTAACGATCATTCCCAGTCGCGTATATGGGGCACTCATATTTGAGATGAGATTTCCAAGAGAGAATATCGTAACAGCCTCGCCTCTACCATCTTTGTCTCTCTCTATAATATAATCTTGTGGGACATGAGGATGTGAGCCTATAATATATCTGACCCCAAGTCTGCGGAAGAGATTATTCCACCTTTTTTGGTGGAGGTTGTGCTGAAGTACATATTCGCTTCCCCAGTGTACTGCAGCTATGATAATATCGCAATTGGCACTCTGAGCGCTTCTTACATCTTCTTCGATTTTGGTGCTGTCGAGCAGATTAACCAGATATGGTTGAGGCACCTTTATTCCGTTAGTACCATAAGTGTAGTTCAATATGGCAATCTTAAAACCCTTAATAGTAGTTATATAGGGATTTGTCCCCGATCTGGTGGCTGAATCTTTCGATATACCGGTGTAGGGGATTCCCCTTTTCTCATATGCCGAAATTGTATACTCCAGCCCTCTCTTCCCCTTGTCGCATATGTGATTGTTTGCTGTGAGAAAGAGATTGAATCCACTTTTGAACGACTCTTCAAGAAGGCTCTCAGGGGATGCAAATGTTGGGTAACCGGAAAACTCGCCGCCGGAAAATGTGGTCTCCATATTTGCAACACGAAGATCGGCTCCGGATAGGATCTTTTTTAGATGAGTGAAGTATTCGGAATAATCATAAGATGAGGATTTCCCAGGTGATCTCCCCTTTATCAGAGCTGCTGAAAGCTGCTCCTTATGTTGCATTATATCTCCGGCAAAAACCAACTTAAGAGTATCTGCCCTCGGTGTAAAGATAGAGCCGAGGTAGAACTGAAAGATGAGTAGAAGCCAGGTCACCTTAATTTTCCTGAATTACTTTAATGTTTTCGGTTTCGAGTCTGACAGCAAGCCAGCGCTGTAATTTATCCACCTCTGCTTCGGATATTTTCTTCTTCCACTTAATTATCAGCACAATCTGTTCAGTAGGGTTGCCGGATTTGACATTCACTTCGCTTCCTCTGGCTGCAGAAAAAGAGACGATGCCCGGGTACTGAGCAATTATTTCGTTGTATATCTTATTGGCCGGTAACTCTTTGTTTTTAAGCTCCTCCAGGTTCTTCTCAAGCTGGCCGATAAGACTATCCTTCTTTTGAACCTCATTCTGTTTGATGTTGAACATATTCTTCAGAACCTCATTATCGGTGTCCGAATTGAATGAGAGGATTTCGTTTATATTCAGCTGGCTTCTTACAATTCCCTTCTCTTCAAGTTTTTGATATAGAAGTTTTTTCTCATCCATTCCTAGCGGTTCTCCGGCAAAGGAGATATTGAGTACTGAAGGGTATTTCGAGTGATCAATAGAGTAGTCGTATATAAAACTTTTGCCGGTTATTTTATTCTCCTTTACAAATAGTTTGGCCGCCTGACTGAAATTATTCTCCCTCACTACAACATATGCGGTATATATACTTGGAAGAATAAATATTACAATAACAATAGCGAGATTCTTTTTAAGTTTTTTCTGTTTCTCAATCTCAGGCATCTTTACCATTGGGAACTTGAGATATCTTACTGCTCCGTATGTTGCAAGAGCAATAAAGACAGAGTTAATGAAGAAGAGATAGAGCGCTCCTACAAAAAATCCAGGGTTTCCTGTCGCTATTCCATATCCGGCTGTGCAGAGAGGAGGCATAAGTGCTGTTGCAATTGCCACTCCCGCAAGAACAGTCCCTTTCTCTTTTCTGAGAGTCTCTATGATCCCGGCAAGACCACCGAATAGGGCAATTATAACATCGTAGAGAGTCGGTTTTGTCCTTGCCAGAAGCTCGGTTGGCTCTTCAAGGTTCAAAGGCGAAATCAAAAAGAAGAAGGTAGAGGCTATAATGCTTATAATAACCATTACAAGCAGATTTTTAAGCCCTTTCTTAAGCAACTCTTCATCGTTTGTACCCATTGCAAGCCCGATGCCCATTATCGGTCCCATCAGAGGTGAAACGAGCATTGCACCGATAATTACAGGAATAGAGTTAATATTAAGCCCAACTGAAGCGATAAGTATTGCAAAGATGAGAATCCACACATTTGGACCTCTGAAAATTATACTTTTCTTAATCGAATCGGCCGTGGTATTCAGGTCGATGTGTTCGTTCAGGTTGGTTATTTCCTTGATTTGTTTGAGAATAGGATCCATATCAACTATTAGTCTAATCTGCGTAAATATACATTTATTTTTCCGGTTGGCCTAAAAATGCTACTTTTGTATAAAGAGCAACTCCAATTTCCATAATTATGAAATATTTGAAATACCTGATAATGGTAGCTGCAATCGCTTTTGCTGCCTCCGGATGCGACAGGATCCGTGCCTTTCTGGATATGCCTACATCGGTCGACCTTGAGTATGCCAGAGAGATTAAGGAGAGGCAGATGGCCGAGCAAAAAGCAAAGAGTGAAGCAAAAGATACAATCTCCATTCGAGATTCTGTGTCGGGTGTGAAAGATTCTCTTAAAAGCGGAGAGTCAGTTACGGCACCGACCGGCACGACATCGGTGAAGAGAAGCACTGCTCGTTACTCTGTTATAATCGGCAGCTTCAAAGTTGAGGCTAATGCTCTCTCTCTAGCCGAAAAATTTTCAAAACTGGGATACAAACCTGAGATACTCCTTTTTAAAAACGGATTCCACGCAGTCTCTGCATCATCTGCCGAGAGTGAGGGTGACGCCCGTATTATCCGTAAAAAGATTATAGATGATTCGCTTATGGAGGAGGATCTCGTTTGGATATATGACAAATTACAAAAACTACATACAGAAAAATGAAAACAACTGCATTCACTGCAAATCACATTGAATTGGGAGCTAAAATGGTCCCATTCGCCGGTTACAATATGCCTGTCGAATATAAAGGTATTAATGAGGAGCACAACCTTGTAAGAGAGGTAGCCGGAGTATTTGACGTATCACATATGGGCGAGATATGGGTAAAGGGTCCTAATGCCCTGGCATTTGTTCAGTACACTACCTCAAATGACGCCTCTGTTCTGCATCCCGGCAAGGTTCAATACTCATGCTTTCCTAACGGCAAAGGTGGAATAGTTGACGATCTGCTCGTCTATTGCATAGATAGTGAGACATATCTGCTTGTTGTTAATGCATCTAATATCGAAAAGGATTGGAATCATCTATGCGCATATGCTTCAAAATTTAATCTCACTCCCGGTAAGGAGCTTTATAACGCTTCCGACGAAATCTGCCAGCTGGCAATTCAGGGTCCTAAAGCTCTCGAGATTATCCAAAAAATTTGCGATGAATCGATTGTTGATATGGAGTACTACACATTCAAGAAACTGACGGTAGGTGGAATTAAAAACGCAATTCTCTCAACAACAGGATACACCGGTTCGGGCGGATGTGAAATCTATGTGGCAAATGAGGATGGTCAAAAGCTTTGGAATGCCGTTTTCGAAGCCGGCAAAAATTACGGATTGGCTCCTATCGGACTTGGAGCACGTGATACATTACGTCTTGAAATGGGCTTTTGTCTTTACGGTAACGATATAGATGACACAACCTCTCCAATTGAGGCTGGCTTGGGATGGATCACAAAGTTCAGTGAGGCTAAGGGTGATTTTATTGATAAGGATAAACTCCTGAAGCAGAAAAATGAGGGTGTAAGCCGCAAACTTGTAGGATTTGAGCTTATCGACAGAGGTATTCCAAGACACGGATATGAGGTTTGCGATGCTTCGGGCACGGTTGTTGGTATAGTTACTTCCGGTACTATGGGCCCTGCTGTCAAGAAGGCTGTGGGAATGGCTTATGTACCGGTTGCAATGTCAAAAGCAGGCTCTGAAATCTTTATCAAGGTCAGAGATAAACTCTTGAAGGCACAAGTTGTAAAATTACCTTTTTATAAGGTTGCGTAATGGAGTATAATTGGGCAGATGAGGCAGATTTTGCCGTAACTATATGCGATTTGGAGGGGGTAGTTATCTACCGGAACAGGAGGTCGGCAGATACCTTCTCCAAATATGGAGAGTTGATGGGGAGGAGTCTAAAGGATTGCCATTCGCAGGCATCATGGGATAAAATAGTTCAAATGATGAAGCGAGGAGAATCTAATACATACAGTGTTGAAAAAGGTGGTATAAAAAAGGTAATTCATCAGACTCCGCTTTTACAAGATGGAAATGTTAGTGGTATGATAGAGATTTCGGTCATTACTCCGGACGATATGAAACATTTTAAAAGAGATTAAATTATGCCGGCTTTCAAATTTGTACACAATAATATTAATGTAAGGGATCTGGGTAAAAGCCTTGAATTTTATGAAAAAGCCCTCGGTCTCAAAGAGGTAAGGAGAATTGCACCCGAAGATGGATCGTTCATAATTGTATATCTTTCCGACGGATCTTCATCTCATCAGCTTGAATTGACTTGGCTGAGGGACTGGGAGAGACCCTATAATCTGGGAGATAATGAGTTCCATCTTGCTTTCAGGGCCGATGACTATGAGAGTGCTCATGCTCTGCACTCTCAGATGGAGTGTATCTGCTATGAGAATCCCAAAATGGGGATATACTTCATTACAGACCCTGACGGATACTGGCTTGAGGTTCTTCCTACAAGATAAATATTACATATGAAAAGATTACTCTCTTTAACTATCTGCATAACAATATCTGTACAGATATTTGCTCAGGTACTGTCGCCTGTTCAGGCATCTCTTAAAAAAAATGTTGAGGTCCTCACCTCAGACTCACTTATGGGTCGTGGCTCGGGAACTCTTTTCGAGAGCCGGGCTGCCAAGTATGTTACAGGCAAGCTTGCCGAAGCAGGTGCGGAGATCCTATATCCGGGAACAGGACAGGATTTCTCATTTATCAGCGGAAAGGATACTCTCCGCTCAGGTAATGTACTTGCAATAGTAGAGGGAATCGACTCTGTGTTGAAAAATGAGTACATTTTGATAGCTGCTCACTATGACCACCTTGGCAGATATGTTATGAAGGTGAATGGAAGGGATTCTCTTGTATTCTTTCCCGGGGCCGATGATAATGCATCGGGTATTGCCTGTATGATAAATCTTGCCAGGATGATATCGGATAACAGCTATCTGTTCAGACGCTCGGTAATATTTGCAGCGTTCGGGGCTGAGGAGAACGGGATGAAGGGCTCGTGGTATTTTGCAAACAGGGCATTCAGGGAGATGCCTAAACTGGCATATGTTGTAAATCTTGATATGGTGGGTCGCTCGGGTGGTGACAACTATTTAAGGGCATATACCGTAGTACCTAATGCCGAGTTAAGTTCGATTTTCACAATGCTCGCCGACAGAACATACCGGGTCTACCCAAAGGTATTTGATACCGACTATTTCCCGAGCGACCACCAGCCATTTGCATCAAAGGGTATTCCGGTTACACTCGTTACAACAGGAATTCACAGCGATTATCATACCTTGAGAGATACTCCCGATAAGCTCGATTATAAGGGTATGGAGGCCATCTGCGAGTATGTTTTTGATCTTGTCAGAGCTGTCTCCGATCGAGACAAAATGCTTCGCAGAGGAGTCCTCTCCGATGACGATAAATCTATCGATCCTAAAAACAGGATTTATTCGCTCACCGAGGTTCAAAAAAGAGCTATGTTTGGAAATGGAGATGAAAAGAGTTTTCTTGAAAACTGGGTGTATAAATATATTAAATATCCGGAAGATGCTCTCAATTCCGGTCTTCAGGGCAGATGCATTGTCGAATTTGTTGTTGAGAAGAGTGGCTCTGTTACAGATGTTCAGATAGTCGAATCTGCCGGAGCTTCACTGGATGATGAGGCAGTTAAAGTCATAAAGGCCTCTCCCAAATGGAAGCCTGCCAAAATAAATGGCACCCCGGTGAGGAGCAGACTATCTTTACCTGTGGAATTCAGGCTGAGGAGATAGTTTTTTTTCTTACTTTTGTCGCCTAAATATCATTTTAAATGGAATATAATTTTCTTGAAATTGAGAAGAGGTGGCAGGAGTTCTGGGCCAAAAACGGTACTTTCAAAGTAGAGACCGATCCGTCTAAACCAAAATATTATGTTCTTGATATGTTCCCCTATCCATCGGGAGCCGGGTTGCATGTCGGGCATCCTCTCGGTTATATAGCGAGCGATATCTTCAGCCGATACAAAAGGCTGAAAGGGTTTAATGTCCTCCATCCAATGGGCTATGACGCTTTCGGATTGCCTGCAGAGCAGTACGCTATCCAGACAGGTCAGCACCCGGCTCACACTACAGAGAAGAATATTTCCAGATACAGAGAACAGCTTGACAGAATAGGATTCTCTTATGACTGGTCAAGAGAGGTCAGAACCTGTGATCCTTCGTATTATAAATGGACTCAGTGGGCTTTTCTCGAGATGTTTGCTCACTGGTACGATCTCACCGCTCAAAAGGCAAAACCGATCACAGAACTTATATCTATTTTTGAGAAAGAGGGAAACACAAAGATCAATGCATCCTGTGGCGATATAACTCTATTTACTGCACAAGAGTGGGAAAAAATGAGTGAATCCGAAAAAGAGTCAACACTCATGCAGTATAGAATTGCATATTTGGGAGAGACATCAGTTAACTGGTGTGCGGCCCTGGGTACGGTTTTAGCCAACGATGAGGTTAAGGAGGGCTTAAGTGTAAGAGGTGGACATCCGGTTGAGCAGAAGAAGATGAAGCAGTGGCAACTCAGAGTATCTGCCTATGCCGAAAGATTGCTTAACGACCTGGATAAGGTTGATTGGAGCGACTCTCTCAAGGAGATGCAGAGGAACTGGATTGGACGCTCAGAGGGAGCCGAGATGATATTTAAAGTTTCAAACGGATCGGATGAGTATGACATGGTCATCTTCACAACCAGAGCCGATACTGTTTTCGGTGTAACCTTTATGGTTCTTGCTCCGGAGAGTGAATGGGTAGAGAAGCTTACTACTCCTGCTCAAAAAGAGGCAGTTGACGAGTATGTTAAGGCTGCCGGCAGAAAGACGGAGCGTGAGAGAATTGCCGAAACAAAAAAGGTCTCAGGCGTCTTTACTGGGTCTTATGCTACTAATCCTTTTACCGGAGAGCAGATTCCTGTCTGGATTTCGGAGTATGTACTTGCCGGATACGGTACCGGTGCCATAATGGCTGTTCCTGCTCACGACAGCAGGGACTATGTTTTTGCAAAGGCATACAATCTGCCAATTAAGCCACTTATTGAAGGGTGTGATGTCTCTCAGGAGAGTTTTGACGCCAAGGAGGGTGTTATGTGTAACTCCGGATTCTTGTCCGGAATGAATGTAAAAGAGGCTATTCCTGCGGCAATTGAGGAGGTTGAAAAGAGAGGTGTAGGTAAACGTAAGGTAAATTTCCGATTGAGAGATGCCATATTTTCACGCCAGAGATATTGGGGTGAGCCGTTTCCGGTTTACTATAAGGATGGTATTGCTCACCCGATGAGCATAGAGGATCTTCCATTGGAGCTTCCGGAGGTTGATAAGTTTCTGCCGACCGAGAGCGGGGAACCTCCTCTTGCAAGAGCTGCAGATTGGAATTACAAAGGATATCCTATTGAAAAGAGCACGATGCCTGGATTTGCAGGAAGCTCCGCATACTATCTACGCTATATGGATCCGAAGAACGATGGCACACTGGTCTCAAAAGAGGCAAACGGCTATTGGCAGGATGTTGACCTCTATATAGGTGGTACAGAGCACGCTACAGGTCACCTTATATACTCGAGATTCTGGAATAAATTTCTGTTCGATCTTGGTTATGTTTGTAAGGAAGAGCCTTTTAAAAAGCTTGTTAACCAGGGGATGATACAGGGACGCTCAAATTTTGTTTACAGAATTAAGGGTACCAACAAATTTGTCTCGCTCGGGTTAAAAGATAAATATGATACAACGGAGATTCATGTCGATGTGAATATTGTAAATAACGATAAGCTAGACATTGATGCCTTCCGTAAATGGATGCCCGATTATGCCAATGCCGAGTTTGAACTGGAGAGTGGTGAATATATTTGTGGATGGGCAGTTGAGAAGATGAGCAAATCTATGTTTAATGTGGTAAATCCCGATATGATTTGCGAGAATTACGGTGCAGATACCCTGAGAATGTATGAGATGTTTCTTGGTCCGCTTGAACAGTCAAAACCTTGGGATACAAAAGGCATAGATGGGGTAAACAGATTTCTTAAGAGATTCTGGAGACTCTTCTTTGAAAATGGCAACTTCGCTCTTTCAGATGCAGAGCCCACACCTCAGGAGCTTAAGACACTTCATAAGCTTATTGGAAAAGTTGAGTCCGATATAGAGAACTTCTCATTCAATACGGCAGTAAGTGCATTTATGATAGCACTTAATGAGCTCTATGACCTTAAGTGTAATAAGAGAGCAGTTCTGGAACCGTTTATCGTCCTGCTATCCTCTTTCGCACCTCATATCTGTGAAGAGCTATGGACTCTATGTGGTCACGAAGGATCGGTATCTGCCGCCTCTTTCCCTGAGTATTGCGAGGAGTATACGATAGAGGATACTTTTGAATATCCGGTATCGTTCAACGGTAAAATGAGGTTTAAACTGCTCCTCTCAAAATCGCTTTCAGCTGCTGAAGTTGAGGCAGTTGTGAGATCTAATGAAAACACATTAAGATATACTGCCGAATCACCTATAAAGAAAATAATCGTAGTGCCCGGAAAGATTATTAATGTTGTAATATAATGAAATTTAAAGCCTTTGTTGCAGATGCCTTTACCAGAAGGCTTTTCGGGGGCAATCCGGCAGCTGTTGTGCTGTTGGACGAATGGCCCGAAGACTCTCTTTTAAAGAGCATTGCATCGGAGAATAATCTGCCGGAGACTGCCTTTCTTGTTAAAACCGGAGAGGGATTCCATCTGAGATGGTTTACTCCCGATATTGAGATGGATCTTTGCGGCCATGCGACACTCGCATCTGCTCACATAATTTTTACAGAGACAGGATTTAAGGATAATATAGTTAACTTTAATACAGTTTCGGGCAATTTGCAGGTAAGAAGAGTCACTGAAACTCAGTTTAATGAATATGAGCTGGAATTTCCAAAGAGGGCAGGAGTCCCTTCGGATCTGCCGGAAAATATTGCCAATAGTTTAAGTATAAGGCCGGTAGAGGTTTTAAAGGCTAGAGATTATATGCTTGTTTATTCTCACTGCGAAGATGTTGCTAATATTAAAATTGAGAGGGGAGAATTCGACAAGATCAATCTAGGAAACGGAGGTGTAATTATTACAGCTCCGGGAATTGAGTGTGATTTTGTATCAAGATTTTTTACCCCGGGTGCCACTCTTTTTGAGGATCCGGTTACAGGTTCGGCTCACTGCACTCTTGCTCCATATTGGAGTGAGAGGTTGGGTAAAGATATTTTGAGTGCAAAGCAGCTCTCCGACAGAGGTGGTGAGCTTGTATGCAGGGTCGAAGGCGATTCTGTGTTTATCAAAGGATCTGCAATAACCTATTCCGAATCGTATATAAATATTTAGAATGATAGCAATGAACATATCGGCAAGCCAGAGAAGAGGAGAGAAGATCAAGTCATTTATTTTTATGAATGTAGGTCTGCTAATTTTTGTATTCAGCTGGACTGCATTTTTAATTCCTCACCAGATTGCCGGTGGCGGAGTGAGCGGTCTTGCCGCTATATTGAGCTATGCCACAGGTATTTCGGTATCATACTACTACCTGGGTATAAATGCGATTCTCATAGCAATTGGTGTTGCAATTATAGGTAAGGGTTTTGGTTTTAAAACCATATACTGTATTCTGGCTGCAACAGTTCTTTTTCGGGTAATGCCTCTTATCCCTTGGGTTTCAACAATTGACGAAAAACTTTTGAATGCTCTCATTGGGGGGACTCTTAGCGGCATAGGTATAGGGATAATATTCCTTCAGGGGGGTAGCACCGGTGGGACAGATATAATTGCTTTGGTTGTGGCAAAGTACAGAGAGACATCTCCCGGGAGGGTGTTTTTCTTCTCTGATCTAATTATTATAGGATCGATTATTCTTCTTCCCGGGAAGGTGTTGCAGGATGTGATCTACGGGTATATTGTTATGGTATCATTCTCCTATGTCATAGATATGGTTTTGACAGGAAACAAACAGTCGGTACAGATACTGGTCTTCTCTTCCAAATATGCTGATATTGCCGATAGGGTTAACAGCGAGCTGAGAAGGGGGGTTACAGCTTTAAGCTCTACAGGATGGTTTACCAAGTCGGAGGGTAAAGTCCTGGTAATTATTGCAAGAAAATCTCAGCTTCCTGAGATAAGTAGGGTTATTAAGGAGACAGACTCTGCCGCTTTCATTTCGGTAACTACCGTAATGAGTGTATATGGAGAGGGTTTCGATCAAATTAAAGCTGGAGGAAAATTTAAATGGAAAAGAGAAGAAAAGGTATCCTGATATTCATCAAGGAGTATCTGATAATATCATTGGGGTTACTTCTGTATGCTTTGGGATGGGTAGTATTTTTACTCCCAAACAAGATGGTTGGCGGAGGTGTAACCGGTTTTTCTGCAATATTATACTATGCAACAGGTTTTCCTGTGAGTTATACATATTTTATCTGCAATGCTATCCTACTCGGGCTCGCACTTAAAATCCTGGGCAGAGGTTTTGGGGCTAAAACGATATATGCTATCATTATAACCTCTCTCTATTTGCAGTTTCTTCCGGAATTTATTCCGACAGATTTTATTAAAGACATTGCCCTTGACAACGGAAAGTTGCTATGTGCCATAATTGGAGGTGCATTTGCAGGAATCGGGATCGGATTAACCTTCACTCAAGGTGGAAGTTCCGGAGGGACAGATATAATTGCGCTTATGATCAATAAGTACAGGAATATCTCTCCCGGAAAAATCATTCTCTATGTAGATGTAATTATAATTACTAGCTCGTTTTTCCTCTCTCCTGCAGAGGGAAGCGTAGCTGCAAGGGTTGCAACCGTGGTATACGGATTTCTGTTAATTTCGGTGACAGGTTACACTATCGATCTTGTTTTATCGGGTACAAAACAATCGCTCCAGGTATTTATCTTTTCAAGAAAATATGATGAGATTGCTCAGAGAGTAACGGAAATGGGAAGGGGAGTAACGGTTATAAGTGCAAAAGGTTGGTACACAAAGCAAGAGGGGCAGGTTTTAATGGTTATAATCAGAAAAACAGAATCTAGTATGCTTTTCCAGATTGTTCGGGAGGTTGACCGAGACGCATTCCTTTCTGTAGGTAGCGTTATGGGTGTTTATGGACAGGGATTTGATCAGATTAAAAAGTAGAAATATTTTTTAGAATTATAAAAATCTTCTATCATACAGATTAATACTGTTTTAACTAAAGATATTTTGTTTATATTTGTTTTTGGACAAAACAAATATTTACACAAATGAAAGAGTTATTATTAGTATCTCCAACCCTTAACACTTTCGATTCAATTCTCACCGCCCTCTATCTGCTTATCGCCCTGGTTTTGTTTGCCAATTACAGGAGAAAAGCAGATATCTTAAACAGTAGTAGCAGGAATTTTATGTTTCCCCTTGTCGGCACAATCCTCACTGCTGTTGTACTTATGTTCAAAATAGTACTACACAATGAAAGCGACCATCAGCTCGATTCGATTCCAACCCCTGTAATGTTGATGCTTGTTTTCCAGTTTTTTATGCCGGCAACTCTCTACTCTTATTATAAAATAAGACATAATACCGTCAGGAGGCATGCCTATATTGCAATTGCAGCACTATCGCTTATCAATCTGACAATCATAGGTATATATTATCGTGCTCCGGAGCCTGTGATTCACGGAGTTGTATCTTTGCTTGCTTTAATCTACTCATCATTACTAATTATTTTAGTTCGTAAGGTGATGAAAGAGACTGACAGTAAAGAGGCCCTGCCTTTTCCACTCAACTCAGCCAGGGTTATGTTCTTCATCTCTGCAGCATTTACGGTAATAACAGTTCTCCTTTTTATCTGTAGGGTGTGTAATCTATTCTTTTATATTATATTCGCCTCTTATTTAGTATTTTCACTGTCACAGGTTCTCTCTCTCTTTTTTATACCTTACAAATCAGATTATTTAGTATATGAGAGCGGGTCACCAGAGCTATATTCGGACCTCCCGGCTGTAGAAAGCAGCTTTTGTGATGGGGGTGAAAAATATACAGGTGATTCAGGGAGAATAAGTGATATAAGAATGAGGTTGATAAACTATCTCGAGAAGGAGAAACCCTATTTGAGGCACAAACTTACTATTGCAGATGTATCTGCCGATCTTTACACCAATAAAACTTACGTTTCAAGAGCAATCAACGAGTTCTCAAATATAAATTTTAACCAGTTGATAAATCAATACCGAATAAATGAGGCCAAGAGAATTTTTTATGAGAATCCCGATATCTCTATGGAGGAGCTATGCTCGCAATCCGGATTTGGTTCTATGGCAGCATTCTCTGTGGCGTTCCGGCTCTATGCAAACGCAACACCCTCCGACTGGTGCAAAAGTCAAAAGATAAAACTCAGAAATGAAGCAAAGGAGAGAAACTAGAAACTCACTATGCTCCATTCTCTATCTTTTTGGTATCTATTTAAAGCCCGGTAGCCCTTCAGGGGGCAATCCGGGTAAATATAGTGCTATACTGTCAAAAGCTATCTCTATCCTTGAAGAGGAGAGGAGCTTTCTTAAAGATGATCTTACAATAACAAAGCTTTCACGAGTTACCGGAACAAACCGTACATACCTCTCAAAAGCTTTTAATGATTCAGGCACCTCATTTACCGAGTACATCAACAAGCTGAGGGTAAGGGAGGCTAAGAGAGCAATCGACAGGATCATAAAGACAGGAAATAGACCTGTGATAAGTGATATCTCCGAAATTTCCGGTTTTGGAAGTTTAAGAGCATTGAACAGATGTTTTAAAAAAGCCGAAGGGGTCACTCCGGCTATGTATATTAAAATTGAGATGGCAAAATTCAGAAGGTCCCTGCAAGTATAGCATCTTCGATGATGACATCCTGCCTTAGATTGCTCTTAATGAAGTGTTGCCTGTCCGGAGTGTTTTTTCCCATATAGAACTCAAGTAATTCCGGGATATTATCGTCATTGGTTAATCTTACTTTGTCCAGACGTATATTCTCCCCGATAAAATATTTGAATTCATCTGGGGAGATCTCTCCAAGCCCTTTGAACCTTGTTATCTCTGCATTTTCGCCCAGTTTTTTAATTGCTTTCTCCTTCTCTTCGGAGTTATAGCAGTAAAGTGTCTCTCTCTTATTTCTGACCCGGAAAAGGGGGGTCTGCAAGATGTAGAGATGTCCCTGTCGTATGAGATCGGGGAAAAACTGCAGGAAGAATGTCAGGAGAAGTAGTCTTATGTGCATTCCATCCACATCGGCATCGGTAGCGATAACAATTTTATTGTACCTCAGATTGTCAAGATCCTCTTCAATGTTAAGTGCTGCCTGCAATAGATTGAACTCCTCATTTTCGTATACAATCTTCTTTGATAGACCATAAGAGTTTTGTGGTTTACCTTTGAGACTGAATACTGCCTGAGTGGCGACATCTCTGCTTTTAGTTATCGAACCGCTTGCGGAGTCACCCTCGGTAATGAACAGTGTGCTGTCAAGTGCCCTGTCATCCTTATCGTTATAGTGAACTCTGCAATCGCGAAGTTTTCGGTTGTGCATGTTGGCCTTTTTGGCTCTCTCTCGTGCAAGTTTCTGAATGCCCGAGATCGCTTTTCTCTCCTTCTCCGATTCAAGGATCTTCTTTAAAATTATGTCGGTGATGTCGGGGTGGCGATGCAGATAGTTATCGAGTTGCTCAGTCAAGAAATCTCCAATGAAATTTCTTACACTTATTCCTCCCGGTGACATCTCTTTTGACCCAAGTTTTGTCTTTGTCTGTGATTCAAATACCGGCTCCTGAACCTTTATACTTATAGCTGCAATGATCGATTGCCTGATATCTCCTGAATCGAGATCCCTTTTGTAAAAATCCTTTATTGTTTTTGCTACGGCCTCTCTGAATGCCGAGAGGTGTGTTCCTCCCTGAGTTGTATATTGACCGTTAACAAATGACGAGATACTCTCTCCGTAATCGTTTCCGTGAGTTATTGCAATCTCAATATCATCACCCCTGAGGTGAATGGCAGGGTAGAGAGGCTCCTTGGTCAGAGTCTCATTTAGCAGATCGAGCAAGCCGTTTTTAGAAACAAATTCTTTATCATTGAATTTAATTATCAGGCCGGTATTCAAATAGGAGTAGTTCCTCAGCATACTCTCAATAAACTCAAAATTGAAAATATAGTTGCCGAATAACTCCTCATCTGCCACAAAACATACCTTTGTTCCATTTTTTTCAGAGGTAGAGAAGCTTTTATCCTCCTTAAGCACTCCTTTACTGAATGCTGCTTGTCTGCACTCTCCCTCTCTGTACGATTCTATCAGGAATTCCGAAGATAGGGCATTAACGGCCTTTATACCTACCCCGTTAAGTCCTACTGATTTCTTGAACGCCTTGTTATCGTATTTGGCTCCGGTATTCATCTTACTGGCTGCATCTATCAGACTCCCCAGCGGAATACCTCGGCCAAAGTCACGTATTGTTACAAGCTTGTCATTAACAGAAATTGAGACCTCCTTACCATACCCCATGGCATACTCATCAATTGAGTTGTCCATCACCTCTTTAAGTAGAACATATACTCCATCGTCGGGAGAGGATCCGTCTCCAAGTTTCCCGATATACATTCCCGGTCTTCTCCTGATGTGTTCATTCCACTCAAGTGTAATTATCTCACTCTCCGTATATTTGCTCATGTCCTGAAAAATTTGAGAACAAAGTTAGCAAATTTTGAGCAGTATCTCGGCAATCTGAACAGCATTTGTTGCAGCTCCTTTTCTAAGATTATCCGATACGATCCAAAGGTTAAGGCATCTCTCTCTGCTTGGATCTCTTCTGATACGGCCTACAAATACATCATCCTTTCCCTCCGAAAAGAGAGGCATCGGGTAGATCTGATTAGCCGTGTCGTCCTGAAGGGTAACCCCGGGAGAATCCGATAATATTTTGAAAATATCTGCCAACTCAAACTCATTTTTAAACTCAACATTTACCGACTCGGAGTGGCCCCCCATTACCGGCACTCTGACTGTAGTGGGCGATACTCCGATGGAGGAATCACTTAGTATCTTATGAGTTTCATTAACCATCTTAAGCTCCTCTTTTGTATATCCGCTTTCGGTAAAACTGTCAATTTGCGGGATAAGATTAAGATCTATAGGGTATTTGTATGCTCTCATATCCGGTCTCGATTCGCCGACTCCCCGTTCGCTCTTTAGTTGACTGACCCCTTTCTGTCCGGTACCGGTAACCGATTGATATGTCGAGACCACAATTCTGCTTATACCGTAAGCCTTGTGCAGAGGATTCAGAGCAACCAGCATCTGAATTGTAGAGCAGTTAGGGTTTGCTATAATAAAATCCTCTTTGGTAATACTATCTCCGTTTATTTCGGGAATAATCAGTTTTTTCGACGGATCCATTCTCCAGCAAGAGGAGTTATCAACAACCCTACACCCAACCTCGGCAAATTTGGGAGCCCACTCCCTGGATACATCTCCCCCCGCCGAAAAGATCGCAATGTCGGGTCTCTTTGCAACACCCTCCCGTGGTGTTATAACAGTATAATCACATCCATTGAAATTTATCTTTTTGCCCGCAGAACGTTCAGAGGCAACAGGAATAAGTTCGGTAACGGGAAATTCTCTCTCTTTAAGGACCTCAAGCATTTTTGAGCCAACTAGACCGGTGGCTCCTACAACAGCTACTTTCATTGTATTATATTTATTTTAAGAATATCATTAAATACTCCGGTTGCAGTCTGTCTTGCACCGGCACCGGCACCGGTTACAACTACCGATCTTGGATAGTCATCTGAACAGATAATTATAGAGTTCTCCTCTCCGACAGAATATAGAGGATGCTCTTCGCCTATAGATACTATACCCGAGAACGCTTTTCCATCTCTGACCGAGGCAATATATTTAAGCTTTTCTCCCTTAGAGTTGGCGCTGTCATACATTTTTTTGAGTCTATCCTCATATGCAGCCAGCTTGTCATAAAACTCATCGAGTGAGCCACTGAAAAAGTGTGCCGGAAGGAACTCAGATGTTTCAACATCACTCTCTTCTGTCTCGTAACCTATCTCTCTTGCCAGAATCAGGCATTTTCTAAGGACATCTCTTCCAGACAGGTCAATTCTTGGATCTGGCTCTGTGTATCCTGCATCCCTTGCCTCTTTAACAAGTTCAACAAATGGCTTTGACCCATTATAATTACTGAACAGATAGCTTAATGTCCCCGAAAGCTGACCATCGATCGAATTAATTTTATCTCCACTGATTTTCATCTGGTTTATTAGAGAGATTACAGGTAGAGCCGCGCCAACATTGGTCTCGTAAAAAAAGTATGAGTTGCCTTTACCGGCTGCCGCCCGTATACTCCTGTATGTCTCCATTGATGATGCGTTCGCAAATCTATTCCTTGTGACTACATTAATACTGTTACGTAAAAGTTCAGGATATTTTTTACTCACCTCCTCACTGGCAGAACAATCGACGAATACGGTGTTTTTTAAAGAGAGCATAATGCTCTTTTTTACAAGATCATCGATATCATATCCTATTCCCTTCTCGGCAAGTATATCTGCAGATACTGCCTTTAATCCCGATTTGTCAATCAGTGCCTTTTTACTGTTGGCAAGACCTACAAGCCTTATATCGGTACTGTATTTGTCCAGAAATAGCTGATTCTGATTTTTAATTATTGAAACGAGCTCTTTTCCAACGTTTCCGTATCCTGCAACAATAATATTTATACGCCTCAGTTTATGGCCGAAGAACTCCCTGTGTATTGTACGGATTGCCTCTTCAATGTCTCTGCTTGAGATAATGGCGCTCACATTTCTCTCCGACGATCCCTGTGCAATAGCCCTGATATTTATTCCGGCCCTTCCCAGAGCATCGAACATCCTTCCACTTGTCCCCGCCTGATTCTTCATATCATCGCCAACGATTGATATTATAGAATTGCCAAGTTCAACCTTAAGCGGCTCAAGCTTGCCGAGTGAGATTTCATAAGTAAAGACCTCCTCTATAGCCTCTCTTGAGATCTCTGCATCCTTCTCATCAACTGCAATACACATAGTATGTACGGAGGAGGCCTGAGTTATCAGAATTATATTGACACCTCTGTTTGCCAGTGCTCCGAATAGTTTACTCGAATACCCCGGGATACCGACCATTCCGCTACCTTCGATAGATAGCATTGCAATCTTGTTGCTTGAGGAGATTCCTCTCACTCTGTCCTGACTTCCGTCGGGATGACTCTCAATCAATGTCCACTCCCCGTATGGGTCAAATGTGTTTTTGACGGCTATTGGGATCTCTTTGCTGATAACCGGTTGTATTGTTGGCGGATACACCACTTTTGCCCCAAAATGGGAGAGCTCAAGAGCCTCTTTGTAGGAGATGCTCTTTATTGTAGCTGCCTCCGGTACGATGCGAGGATCGGCGGTCATCATTCCATTCACATCTGTCCATATCTCAAGAATTGAAGCATCGGAGCACACAGCTACAATTGAGGCGGTGTAATCAGATCCTCCTCTTCCCAATGTTGTTGTTCTGCCCGATGAGTCACTTGCAATAAACCCCGGCATTATATAGAGAGGTTTATCGTTCTCTTCAAGAGCTTTACGAATTAATTTTTCGGTAGATTTAAAATCAACACTATTCTGGTTGTATTGAAGCTTTGTTTTAATTAGTTTTCTTGAATCAAGCCACACGTGATCAACCCCCAGGGCGGTAAACTTATCGCTTATTATTTTGGTTGACAGTATCTCCCCATAGCTCATAATCTGGTCAAGTACTGCAGGGGTCAGCTCTCTCACCATTGAGACACCGTTACACACCTCTCTCAAAGAGTTAAACGCCGATGCACACGTCAATTCGGAATGAGAAACGGGAATCTCTGTTATTAAATCGTTAATAATCTGAATATGCCTGGCTTCAAGATCGTTAATCAGTTCCAGATATGACTTGTCATTCCGGGAAGCCAGTTCGGCAATTTTAATAAGAGAGTCGGTGCATTTGCTTACAGCTGAGGCAACAATCAGAGTCTTCCCTTTTGGAAGAGCCTCCAGGGTTATCTTTATAACCGAAGAGATATTCTCTGCATTAGCAACCGATGTGCCTCCAAATTTTAGTACTTGCATCAAATGAAATTTTTAAAGTGTTTAGATATTGCGTCGGTAATCTGCTCGTGTTCAAGCAGAAATCCATCGTGACCGAATTTTGAAGAGATCTCTTCGTATTTTGCCCCCGGAATATGTTTTGCCAGGAATCTCTGTTCATTTACCGGGAATAGAGAGTCGCTGTCGATTCCAATAACAAGAGTCTTTGCCTTTATTCCTGAAAGTGCGTTTTGAACTCCACCTCTGCCCCTGCCTACATTATGACTGTCAACTGATTTGCTGAGAGTGTAATAGGAGTATGCATTAAACCTGTCAACCAGTTTTTTCCCTTGATATACCTGATATGTACATGCTCTGTTTGCAAAAAGGAAATCTGCACTCTCCTCACTCTGTCCTGACTCATATCCTTCATAGGAGCGATATGAGAGCAGAGCAGTAGATCTGGCAGCTGCAAGGCCCCTTTTGCCCCCTTCGGCAGATTCCTGTCTGAAAAATGTGTCATCGGCATAAAGTGACATTCTTTGAGACTCGTTAAAAGCAGTGCCCCACGGGCTTATTTTTGCATTGCAAGCCAGTAGGACAACATTGGTAAAGAGCTCCGGATTGGATATGCTCCATTCAATAGCCTGAAAACCTCCTATAGAGCCTCCGATAAGCAGATCTATATGATTTATATTGAGGTGCCTTCTCAATATTTCAAGAGTCTTGACGATATCACGAACTGTTACCTTTGGGAATCTGAGCAGATATGGAACTCCATTTTCATCAGGAGAGGCAGGCCCAGTTGATCCGTAACAAGATCCGATAATATTGGCACATACAATCCTGTATTTTTTAGTGTCAAGAAACTTTCCCTCTCCCACAATAAGATCCCACCACTCCTCGGGGTTTGAATTTGCTGTTAGAGCATGGCATATCCAAACAACAGGTTTGTCGCTCTCAAGGTTCCCCGTATGGTGATAGGTAATCTGCAGGGAGGGAATTGTTTCACCGCTCTCAAATCCAAATGTGTAATTATATGAGAATATATCCTTCTGCATAAGATTTACAATAGTTTAAAAGCAGCCTCAAGATCGGCCTTAATGTCTTCAATATGTTCTATACCCGCAGATATTCGAAGGGTAGTAGGCATTATCCCCAGCGCAGATAGTTCATTGTCCGATAATTGGGCGTGAGTTGTGGTTGCCGAGTTGCTAATTAATGTTTTATTGTCGCCAACATTAACCAGATGTGATATCAGTTCAAGATTCTCAACAAATTTTGATACATCCTCCCTGCTCCCCTTTAAATCGAAAGAGAGAACTCCTCCGAACCCCCTTTTAAAATACCTGGTTGCATTTTTATAATTAGGATTCTCTTTTAGACCCGGGTATTTTACACACCCTACTTTTGGGTGCCTGCTTAGCCACTCTGCAAGCTCCAGGGCGTTAGAGCAGATTCTATCAACTCTTAATGAAAGCGTCTCAATACCTTGTAACAGCAGAAATGCATTAAATGGACTTAAGGTGCATCCCCATTCGCGTAAACCCTCTGCACGAGCCCGTAGAGCAAAAGCAATATTACCGGTTGCCGAACCATCCCCGAAGGAGTCCCAAAATCTCAATCCGTGATATGATTCAGAAGGATTTGTAAATTGAGGGAAATTACCGTTAGACCAATTAAAATTCCCTCCATCTGTAATAACTCCTGCGATGGAGTTCCCATGTCCTCCTATCCACTTAGAGGCAGATTCGACAACGACATTTGCTCCCCATTCAATAGGTCTGAATAGATACCCTCCTGCCCCGAAAGTGTTATCAACAATCAGAGGAATTTTGTATTTGGAAGATAGTTCAACAAATTTTTCGAAATCGGGAACATAGAAGTCTGAATTACCTATAGTCTCAAAATAGATTCCCTTTGTTTTAGAATCAATTAGCTTCTCAAAACTCTCTGGTGAGCCATCATTCGTAAATCTGAACTCTATACCGAGTCTTGCAAAGCTTACTTTGAATTGATTATATGATCCGCCGTATAGTGACCCTGAGCTTACAATATTGTCACCTGCCGAGGCCAGATTCTGAATGGCAATAAATTGGGCAGCTTGTCCCGATGATGTAGCAAGGGATGCTGTTCCACCCTCAAGCGCAGCAACTCTTTTTTCAAAAACATCTGTGGTCGGATTGCCTAATCTTGTGTATATATTTCCGAACTCTTCGAGTGCAAATAGCTTTGCAGCGTGCGATGTGCTGTTGAATACAAATGAATTTGTCTGGTGTATAGGGGTTGTTACCGTTCCCTGAACCGGATCGGCTGCTCTGCCGGCATGTACCTGCAGAGTTTCAAAATTTTTATATGATTTCATTATGAATTGGTTGGTTAATAACTAAAACCGGCTTGATGCCGCACATTTACTTTTTAATAATTTTTGAGCTTGACTCAATGGACCTCACGAAGTGCCCGGAAACTACAATATGCATCTTAGCGATGCATTCGCATTGATGCGATAGTAGTGGCTGAGGTTGTAATGTTAGATGTGATACCCGTATTAAGGGTAGTTGTCATGCAGAAAGAGATAGATGCGGTTTTAGTTCCGCAAATCAAATCTTCTATGATACTTTTATTGTGCATGACAGTTATTTACCGTCTGCAAAAATAGATATTAAATTGTAACCTCCAAATTTTTATTTCCAGAGACCGGTTTTGTGCTCTCTGGCATATCGCTCTGCTTCTACGAATAACTCTCTGTGTTTCACGTTAGGAGGAAATGTCGCAACTTGGCAATATCCACTCTTGACGAGATATTCATTTAGAAAAGTTCCGTTTTCCAAGTATACATAAGCCAGCGTACGGCCGTATTTATCAACTCTTTGTACGTCAAACTCAAGTTTGACTCTTGCGTTTTTTAATAAATCTGTAAGATATTTTTTGGATTCTTCACCAAACTCCTCTTTTTTCTTCTTCCCACTGTTTCTGGATTCAGGAGCGTTAACGCCTATAAGCCTCACCTTCTCCTCGTTGCCATATATGTTAAATATTACGAAAGTGTCACCGTCAATAACCCTGGTAACCGAAACATAATCACCCTTTACTGTGTCCAGGTCTGCAGGTTTGGTAACAATCCCGGGTTTAATTGAAGAGTTTTTAACAGTATCGGTGCTAATTTGATTTCTGTTGTCATCAACCCTCTTGGGGCCATTATCTCCGGACGGGCTACTCTCCGCAGATTTATTTAGCTGGGGAAATTGATTGACTCTGTTGTTGTTACAAGATGTAAATAAAATGAGTGAGAGATATATGATTGAAAATAGAATCTTTTTTTGCGGGAACATACTCTTTATATTTTTTTTTAAAATTAGATAAATTAATTTTAAATGTGTAAAATTTGAAAAATTACCAATATGAAAAAACTATTACTCCTTGTATTGCCGACAATTATGTTAGGTTCTGTCCTCTTTGCGCAGGAGAGAGACTCAAGAGATCTGTTGAAAGAGAGATCATTTCCGGAAGGGATGGAGGGACCTGCCATAGATAAATATGGAAATCTTTATGCAGTTAGCTATCTGAGAAGAGGAACCATTGCTATTGTAGATCCAGTAAATCAGATGGTTTCACTATATCTCACCCTGCCGGAGGGGTCTACAGGAAATGGGATACGATTCTCAAAAGATGGGACAATGTATATTGCGGATTATACAGGTCATAAGGTGTTATTTATGAAGCCAGGGAGTACCATGCTTGAAACCTACTCATATAATCCGGCAATGAATCAGCCTAATGACCTTACAATTTGTAATAATACAGGAGTTATTTATTTGAGTGATCCGAACTGGACCCAAAATAACGGTAATCTGTGGATGGTTCTACCGG
>JAFIHK010000119.1 GCA_017848635.1 Bacteroidales bacterium
ATGGAAACCTTAAATATCAAAGAGCTAAACGAAAAAATCCAGAAGGAGAGCGCTTTTGTCGATATTATTACAATGGAAATGAATAAAGTAATCGTTGGACAGAAGCATCTTGTAGAGAATCTTCTTATAGGACTTCTTGCCGATGGTCATATTCTGCTTGAGGGAGTTCCTGGCCTTGCAAAAACATTGGCTATTAATACATTGGCCTCAATTATTGATGCTCAGTTCAAAAGGATTCAGTTTACACCTGATCTATTGCCGGCCGATCTTACGGGAACATTAATTTATAGTCAAAAGAGCGAGCAGTTCCAGATTAAAAAGGGACCTATTTTCGCCAACTTTATTCTTGCAGATGAGATTAACCGCTCCCCGGCAAAGGTTCAATCTGCCTTACTGGAGGCGATGCAGGAGAGACAGGTTACAATTGGAGATGAGAGTTTCAAACTTCCTCAACCGTTTCTTGTGATGGCAACACAGAATCCAATTGAACAGGAGGGTACATATCCTCTTCCCGAGGCTCAGGTTGACCGTTTTATGTTGAAGGTTGTTGTAACTTACCCAAAGAAAGAGGAGGAGAAACTGATTATCAGAATGAATAACAGCGGATCATTCCCTAAAGCAAATTCTGTACTGAAGCCCGAAGATATAATCCGTGCCAGAGAGGTTGTGAGAGAGGTATATACCGATGAAAAAATTGAAAAATACATTGTTGATATTGTTTATGCAACAAGAACTCCCGAAGAGTATGGTCTTGGGAAATTGAAGAGCTTAATCTCCTATGGTGCCTCTCCGCGTGCAAGTATATCACTGGCCATGGCATCAAAAGCATACGCCTTCATTAAGAGGAGAGGGTATGTAATTCCTGAGGATGTAAGAGCTGTATGCTACGAGGTTCTTCGCCACAGAATCGGACTCACATATGAGGCTGAGGCAGAAAACATAACAACAGAGAATATTATTACAGAAATAATGAATGCCGTAGAGGTTCCTTAATTATGGATACATCTGAACTACTTAAGAGGGTCAGGAAAATTGAGATTAAGACGAAAGGTCTCTCCAAGCAGATATTTGCAGGGGAGTATCATTCGGCTTTCAAGGGCAGAGGAATGGCTTTCAGTGAGGTTAGAGAGTATCAGTACGGTGACGATGTGCGTAATATGGACTGGAACGTTACTGCGAGACTGAACGCCCCCTATGTGAAGATTTTTGAAGAGGAGAGAGAGCTCACTGTTATGCTGCTTATCGATGTGAGTGCCTCCGGTCTGTTTGGAACGACCGTTAAGACAAAGCGGGAGTTGATGACTGAGATTTCGGCTGTGCTGGCTTTCTCTGCATCGGCAAACAACGACAAGGTTGGCGCAATTCTTTTCAGTGACAGAGTCGAAAAGTTTATTCCTCCAAAGAAGGGCAGGAGCCATCTGCTCAGGATTGTCAGGGAACTCATTGAGACTGAGGTGCAGGGAGAGGGTACAAATATCTCGGAAGCACTCAGGTATCTTACAAATATTATTAAGAAGAGGTGTACTGCTTTCTTAATATCGGATATGGCAGATACTGATGCATCTGCCCGACCGAAATATGAGGATGCAATAAAGATTGCAGCAAACAGACACGATCTTTCTGTGATAAATATTTATGACAAAAGAGAGAGGACTCTTCCCGATATAGGTATGGTGACTGTGAAGGATCTGGAAAACGGTCAGATTAAACTTGTGGATACCTCCGATAAAAGGGTAAGAGCATCTTTTGAAAACTGGAATCGTGATTTTGAGATAAATCTTAAGCAGACTCTTAATCGTTACAAAGTCGATTCTGTGGCCATAGGAACAAGTGACGATTATGTTAAGGGATTAATTTCACTTTTTAATTCGAGGTGATTATGATAAACAGAGATACTCTGCTGATAGGAGATCAGAAGACATTTACATATAAGACCAGTGTTCCGAAGGGGGCAAAGTTTGTTATTCATACTCCCGACTCAGCTTCCAACGGGGTAGAGATAGTGGGTAAACCCAAATTCGATACTCTCTCTTCAAACGGAGGAGTTAATCAGATTCAAACAACTATAGTGGTTACCTCTTTCGACAGTGGTTCTCATTTTGTTCCGAAGATGCCCGCTCTGGTGCTCAGGAGCGACGGAAGTACCGACACTATATGGTTTGGTGGTGAGAGAGTTGAGTATACAACTATCCAGATTGATACCACCTCCTATAAGCCTTATGATGTTAAGGGTCAGGTGGAATATCCGATAACTCTTGCTGAGGTTCTTATGTGGTCCGGTGGAGCTCTGCTTCTTGCCGCTCTTATATTTTTGATCATAAGATATATCAAAAGGAGACGGGCAAACAGGGGATTCTTCGAGGCCCAGGTTGCTGATGAGCCTCCATATCTGAGGGCTTTGAGAGAGCTTGAGAATATTAAGTCACAGAAGCTGTGGCAATCGGGAAAGGAGAAGCAGTACTACACCCATATTACCGATGTATTAAGGGGCTATATTGAGTCGAGATTTAATATTCCGGCAATGGAATATACATCAGCCGAAATATTGAGAGAGCTCTCAGGTAGGGTTACCGACGAACAGGCTCTTAAGGTGCTAAGGGAGCTGCTTAATGTTGCCGATCTTGTGAAGTTTGCAAAATATAAGGCGACTGTAGAGGAGAATGAGGGAGCTGTTCCGGCTGCAATTAAGTTTGTAAATGGAACCTATGAGGCCGATAAAGAATCAAATATAGAAAAGGAGGTTTGATATGTTTTTTGAGTATCCGAAACTTCTGCTTTTAGAGTTCCTGCTTATCCCACTCATTGCATATTATGTATGGAGAGAGATTAAAGGAAGAACTCCGTCGCTCAGGGTTGCCTCTATTATGCCTCTTAACCTTAAACCCTCCATTTTCAGGAGAGTTCTGAGGCATCTCCCGTTTGCATTACGGATGGCTACAATTTCATTATTGATAGTAGCCATTGCTCGTCCTAAATCTTCCGAGGATTTTACGAAAGTCGACTCTCAGGGGATTGATATAGTGCTTGCATTGGATGTCTCTACAAGTATGCTTGCAAGGGACTTTGATCCCGACAGAATTAATGCTGCAAAGAGTATCGCTGCAAACTTTATTGCCGAGAGGGTAAATGATCGCATAGGACTTGTTGTTTTTGCAGGGGAGAGCTACACTCAGTGTCCTCTTACCACCGACAGGGTTACGCTTATAAATCTGCTTAAAGATGTTGAGACTGGCTTTATAGAAGATGGAACAGCTATCGGTAATGGTTTGGCTACAGCCGTTACAAGGCTAAAGGAATCTGCAGCAAAGAGTAAGGTAATTATTCTTCTTACCGACGGTGTAAACAACAGGGGTGAAATATCTCCTTTAATGGCCGCTCAAATTGCCAAAACATATGGAATAAGGGTTTATACTATAGGAGTAGGTGCTATGGGCATGGCTCCATATCCGGTAATGACACCATTTGGAATTTCTATTCAACAGGTTGAAGTGCAGATAGATGAGGATCTTCTTCAGAAAATCGCCATTGAGACCGGAGGGAAGTACTTCAGAGCTACCGATAACACCAAGCTTCTTGAAATATATGGGGAGATCAATAAAATGGAGAAGAACAGAACTGTAATCGACTTTTTCCCTGTTTACAAAGAGCTCTTTATGCCGTTTGCACTTGCAGCTGCAATTGCATTTTTTGTGGAACTATTGCTAAAACTGTTTGTATTAAGGAGGTTGCCATAATATGTTACAATTTGCTAATATCGAATATCTACTTTTGGTATTGTTAATACCGCTGCTTTTTCTCTTCTACTATCTAAGCAGAAGGGCAAAAATGGCTAAATTACTGCGATTCGGAGAGTCAGGACTGGTTAAGTCACTTATTCCCGATCTGTCAAAAGCCAAAGGATGGCTTAAGATGGTATTACTTTCGTTTGCAATCTTCTTCTTCGCGATAGGTTTATCCAGGCCTCAGATTGGGGCAAGGTTGAAAGAGGTCGATCGGAAGGGTGTTGAGATCATGATAGCTCTGGATGTCTCTAACTCAATGCTGGCACAGGATTACTCTCCTAACAGGCTTGAGAGGGCTAAACTGGCAATTGCCAGGCTTACCGATAAACTCAAGGATGACAGAATCGGACTTGTTGTTTTTGCCGGGAAGTCCTATGTTCAACTACCGATTACTTCCGATTATGTGTCTGCCAAATTGTTTCTGGGATCTATAAATACCGGATCTGTTTCAGTTCAGGGTACCGCAATGGGGGATGCTATTAACACATGTATTAAGGCTCTTAACTCCGAAAACAAAAACAGCAAGGCTATAATACTCATTACCGACGGAGAAAACCATGAGGATGACCCTGTTGCTGCTGCGAAAAGTGCTAAGGAACTGGGAATTAATGTACACTGTATTGGAATTGGTTCAGATATTGGAAAGCCTATTCCTCTGGAGGGTGGTGAACTTTTAAAGGATAAGAGCGGAAATATTGTAGTAACAAAACTCGATGAAAAGACTCTTGTTCAGGTGGCTGAGGAGGGTAACGGAATATATGTAAGGGCTGGCAATAGTGAATTTGGGCTTGATGCGGTAATTGATAAAATTCACAATATGGAGAAACAGCAGTTTAAAGCTATTGTTTTTGAGGATTATAACGAACAGTATATGTATTTTCTGGCAATTGCCCTGTTTTTCCTTGTTTTGGAATTGATGATAGGTGAGAAAAAGGGGGTTAAAATATTTTAAAGTATGAAAAAGTTTCTGATATTTATGCTTTTGACTCTAGTATCTGCCACGAGCTTTGGACAGAAAGAGAAGAGGTATGCTCGTGAGGGGAACTCTATGTATAAAGAGGGGAAATATAGTGATGCCGAGATAGAGTATAAGAGGGCTCTGGAGAAGAATCCTCTGGCAACGGGAGTTATGTATAATCTTGGTAATACTCTTTATAAACAGAATAAACCCGAAGAGGCACTAAAAACTGTTATGCCAATAGTGGATTCTATTAAAACATCCGATGAGAAATCCAATCTATTTCATAATATTGGAAATTACAACCTCTCACAAAAAAAGTATCAGGAGGCGGTTGACGCATACAAAAACTCTCTTCGTATAAGGCCTTACGATAAAGAGACAAAATCTAATCTGGCTTATGCTCAAAAGATGCTTAAAAATGAACAGAATAAGCAGAATCAACAAAATCAGCAGAATAACCAGAACGATAAGGACAACAAGGATAAAAACAAGGATAACAAGAACGATCAAAATAAAAATGATCAGAAAAAGGATGATCAGAGTAAACAGAATCAACAGCCTGATATAAATAAACAGAGTGCCGAGCAGATGTTGCAGGCATTGCAGAACAAGGAAAATCAGACTCAAGATAAGGTTAACAAAGAGAAGGTTAAGGCACTTGTGAGAAATCAGCCTGAGAAAAACTGGTAAATATTTTATTAGCGGCTATGAAAAGAATAAAACTAATATTAGGAGTTCTCTTCTTACTCCAGGGATTGACACTAAAATCGCAGAGTGTTACTGTAGATGCACCGGGAGTAGTTGAAGTGGGGGAGACATTTCAGATTATTTACAGAGTATCTGCACAACCGGCCTCTTTCAGGGATCCCGATTTTGGGAAGCTTGATCTTTTAGTTGGACCTGTTACCTCTACAATGTCATCGACTCAAATTATAAACGGCAAGAGAAGTGACTCGTATGAGGTCAACTATACATATACCCTTCAGGCAAATTCAGAGGGGAGGTATGTTATCTCTCCGGCATCTGCGGTTATAGGCGGAAAGTCATATAGTTCAAAAGGTGTTGTCATTGATGTTGTCAAAGGTGATGCATCACAAAAGAGCAACTCTCAGAAGGGTAAGACAACCGTAACCGATTCAGACATCTTTATAAGAACAACTCTGAATAAAACTCATGTTGTTAAAGGGGAGCAGATTATTGCGACAATCAAGCTATATACAAAGGTCGGAATAGGCGGATTTGAAGATGTTCGCTTTCCTACATTTAACGGATTCTGGAGTCAGGAGGTTGAGTCCCCTCAGAGTATTGAGTTTACCAGGGAGAATGTTGATGGTAAAATATACAATGCTGCTTTGATTAAAAAATATGTGTTGGTGCCTCAACAGACGGGTAATCTGACTGTTGACCCCGCAGAGATGGTCACACAGGTTCAGGTGAAGAGCGGCAGTGGTGGAAGTGGAAGTATGTTTGATGAATTCTTTGAATCGTACCAGAATGTTAGAAAAAGATTGAGATCTTCCGCGATTAAAGTTGTCGTCTCGCCCCTTCCGGGATCTGCTCCTACATCTTTTACAGGTGGTGTAGGGGACTTCAAATACAATGTCTCTCTTAGTAAGGATAGTGTTGCTGCAAATGAGGCAGTCTCTGTTTTGGTGAATATTTCGGGAACCGGTAATATTAATTTGGTTGAGAAACCTAAATTGTCTCTTCCATCGGAATTTGAGCAGTATGATACAAAGATAGCCGATAACAGTAAAGCATCCGGTGCCGGTATATCCGGAGCAAAGCAGTTTGAATTTCCTTTTATACCGAGAAATCCCGGAACATATACAATTCCTCCAGTTGAGTTCTCATATTTTGATATCAGATCTAAAAGATATGTTACTCTAAAATCTAAGGAGCTCACTCTTAGAGTAGGTAAGGATATTAACGGAGGAGTAGCGCCTCAGAACGCACTCTCTCCCGGTGTCAACAAGCAGGCTGTTAAAAATCTGGGAAGCGATATAAACTATATCAAGACCGGGTATAATCTATCTGCCAGAGGTAAATTCTTTATAGGATCGATAAAATTCTATCTGCTATTACTGATATTGGGAGCTGCATACTACACTGGTACTCTTTATATCAAAAAGAGAATTAAGATGAGAGGCGATGTTGCAGGAATGAAAAACCGAAGGGCTAATAAAGTAGCAAGAGCAAGGCTAAATAAAGCTGAGAATATGTTGAAGCAGAACCTTTCTGCAGAGTTCTACGAGGAGCTGCATATGGCTCTGTTAGGATACTCATCGGATAAACTTGCTCTTAATTTTGCAGATCTCACTAAAGATAGGATTAAGGAGAGCCTTTTGGGTATCGGAGTGAGCGAGGAGCTGGCACAACTTTATGTGGACTTACTCGATGCGTGTGAATACGCAAGATATTCACCTGACGGGGGAGGATCCGGAATGTCGGAAAATTATAAGAAAGCGGTCGAATTAATTTCTAAATTGGAGGCATAACGATGAAAAGAGTATTATTACTATCGATTATTATATTTATCTGCTCACCGGCAATATTTGCCAACAATGAATCAAAGGAGCTTTGGGAGAAAGCGTATCACCAATATAGGGCTGCCGATTACGATGGGGCTCTTGGATCCTATTTGCAGATAGAGGGTAAAGGATTGTCTTCTAAAGAGTTAAGTTATAATATTGGGAACTGCTACTTTAAGAAAAAGGAGTATGGTAAGGCTCTGTTATATTTTGAAAGGGCACTAAAATATAATCCCTCCGATAAGGATATTATAAGAAATATAGAAATTACAAAAGATTATACACTGGATCGAATAGAGGTTCTTCCGGAATTTATATTAAGGACCTGGATCAGGGAACTTAACTACACGCTATCTTCGAACTTATGGGCCTGGAGCGGAATTGTACTGACACTCTCAATGTTTGTAATGTTGCTGGGATTCAGATTTGCTCCTAAATCATCCTTAAGAAAAATCTCTCTGATTCTTGCTATTGTTGCATTTACTGCCGCTCTCTCCGCTTTCTCGTTTGCATGGAGTCAAAAAGCCTCATTTAACAAGAGGGATGCAGCAATTGTTCTGACTCCTGTTGCATCGGTAAAGAGTTCGCCCGACAGTGAGGGGAAAGATCTGTTTATGCTACACGAAGGGACAAAGGTCAAAATAATCGATCACATAGCTCCGTGGAAAAGGGTTGTTCTTTCTGACGGAAGAGACGGATGGATCAGAGAAGAGAGTATTGAGGTAATTTAATCTTTGTACAGATTTTCTCTGGATAGAAGTTTGTCCAGATTTGCCAGACCGTAGTAAACAATTGCCATTACTGCGGCCGTATGCTCTTCATACTCTCTGATACTCTTATTGAACATATCCCTCTCAGTATGCCAGATCTCCTGATAACTGAAGTTATATCCCTTAATATCTTCAAGGTTGAAGTTAATAACAGGAACACCGTACATTGCAAAGTAGGCGTGATCGGATCCAGAAGCTGTTTTTGGTCTGTTTCTGGGTTCTCCCTTATATAGATTTACTTTAAAAGGGAATTCGGAGTCGAGATACTTTATCGGCTCACACACTTTTATAAAGTCATCGTACATAGGTTGTGGTATCGTCACTCCGGTGGGAACTGTCGGACCTCCGTCTCTGTTGAAATAGTTCGAGATTCTGTCGAGATCGTTCATATGGGATTCAACCCATCTCTTTGACCCGAGAAGACCAAACTCCTCAGCTGCCCATATAGTAAATACTATACTTCTCCTGGGTTTTGCCCCGGATAGTGCAAGAATCCTGGCCGCCTCCATATTCGGAGCCACACCCGAACCGTCATCAACTCCACCTGAGGCAACATCAAAGGCATCGAGGTGCGCTCCGGACATAACATACTCATCGGGGAATTCACTCCCTCTTATAATTCCAATTACATTATAGTATTTTACAGGCCCCATCTTGAAGTGGTTCCTTATATCGAATTCAAGCAGAAAGTATTGCCTCTCCTTTACTTTCTGTGCAATAATTTTATATTGATGTTCGTCAAGTTTGATGTCGGGACATTCGGGCAGCGTCTCGAAGCTCATTTTGTCAATATTCTTTCTGTCATAGAGAGCCTGAATAGGGTTTTTTGCGGATTGAATTATGCCCAGAATACCAGCTGCTCTCATCTCTTTGTAAAACAGAGCAGGAACATCTTTTAACTCTTTAGGTTCAAGTCTTTTCTTTGGGTTCTCTCTGTTAATTCTGGAGATAGAGTCATTATATCTCGAAATTTTCTCATTTTCTTCAATAATTAAAGCTCTCTCCTCATCTGCCTCCGGGGAGTAATCTATCGGCCAGCCATTGCTCTCTCCCGAAATGAGGACCCATGCGCCTTTGAGAGCACCCTTCATCCTCTCAAATTCTGCCCGCGTTTTTGGCTCGGCCAGAACATGACCTCTTTGTACTCCCTTTGTACCAGAAGTATAAGATGGCGTGGCAAAGTGGAGAGTAAAACCATCTTCACTTAGCATCCTTCCGAACCAAGGACCTCTGTTGAATCCGACAGGTACAACTCCGGCCTCCTGCATCTCAACCTCCAGTCCCCACTCTTTAAATTTAGAGGAAACCCATTCGGCAGCATTTTCGTAAGCATCGGATCCGACCAATCTGCCTCCAAAACGATTTGTCAAAATATCCAGATGTTTCATTGTCTGGTTATCCTCTTTCGAGAGCTTAATAATCTTATTTATAACTGACTGTTGATCCTGAGAATAGGCTATTACGGGAAGCAACAGCAAGAGGTATAGCAGAAGTTTTTTCATGGTTCGATAGATTTAAAATTTATAAATTAATTTTCCGTAACCAGGCTTCTCTTCATCTCTTTGGATAACACCATTGGCAGATCCCGATTTTGTCTGGAATGTAACAGATGGTAATGCCGGAAATGTTCCGTTTACAATGTAAGATAGACAAGAGGATATCCAGTCCTCTTGCGGCCCGAAATCGTGGTATAGATCGTCTGGTCTTGTATGATCGGGATTTATACCCGATTCATAATCGCCGAATCCATTTTTATTGACCGTGTAAAAACATATCGGTAGAAGCACATATTTGGGCGATGTGTAGTTATTCTCAGGATACGGAATAACGTACATGCCGTTTGGTTTTCCGTAAGTCCTTTTTCCCAATTGAATGATGTTCATAATTGGGTCCAGACCATTGATTAGTACTTCACTTGCAGATGCAGTAGCTCCGGAGGTGAGAATAAATATCCTGTTAAGCGATAATGCATTTGATTTTCTTGAAATTACCGTCATTGTAGATGCATTATTATCGTACTGGGAGTATCTGTCATTGTGCTTTCTCTTGCCGAGAACCTGCCCATTGGCCTGCTCCGGAGATATAAGATCTGCAAGATATTCAAGTGCATCTCCATCGCCACCTCCGTTGTATCTCAAATCTAGTATAAGCTCCTTGATATTTGCACTCCTGAATAGTTCAATCGCATTATCTATGTCCGAAGTCATATTCTGGTTGAATGTATAGTAATTAATGTACCCGACATTATTTTGGAGTCCGGTATAATCGGAAGGTGTTATAACCATAGACTTTAGTACCGATCGTGTACTAACCTCTCTTGCCGATGCCGAAAACGAGAAGCTTTTACCGGAGTAGTCTTTAAAGGTGAACGTATTGCTCTCTCTTGCAAGCGCAGAGTTTATTGTGCCGTTTTGAATAAGAGTACTCACGCTAGTGCCGTTCAAATGTGTGAGTTCATATCCTCTTTTAACTCCGTTTTCAGACATCGGAGAGTTATCGAATACAAATTTTACTCTTATCGAGTAGTCGTTGTAGTGGTCAATCGGTTGAGCAAAACTGGCTCCAAATATTTTATAAACACCACTCTCCATAGAGAGATACTCTTCGCCCTTCATCATCCATGACCATCTGTCTTTTGCGACAAGTAGAGTGTCAAAATAGTTCTCAAGAGTTTTTATCGGGTCGGGATTTATATTTCCGGGAACATCCTTATACCAGTAATATATGTCGGTCATTACCGAATAGGTGTAATCCTTTGCCAGCTTTAGTTCGTCATTACTGTTATTGTCCTCTTTTGAACAGGAGAGAAGCGAGAATGAGAATAGTACCGGAAGTAGTAATCTTTGGATTGTTTTCATATTGAGTGCAGATTCTGATATTGGCAAATTTATGAAAAATTTTTTTTAACTTTCTCGTTCAGTATGATTCAAATATGAGAATCGATTAAAATAATGACGGAATATACAGATGAATATATATTGAAGCTGACGGATAAGCCCGGCACGAGAGAGAGGGGATTGACGCTGTTGATTGATAAATATAAGGAGAGAATATACTGGCACATCAGGAGACTTGTTGTCTCCCATGAGGATGCCCAGGATGTGATGCAGGAGACCTTTATCAATGTCTTTCGCTTTATCGATAAATTTGAGAAAGGGAGTAAGCTCTATACATGGCTGTACAGAATTGCCACCAACGAATGTATCAAGCTCTTCAGGAAAAAAAGGGATATCTATACTTCACTTGAAGAGGCGGGAGGTTCGCTTCTTGGCAGTTACCAAACATTCGGTTCGGATGACGGTGATAAAATAGTCGAACGATTCCAGGAGGCTCTGTTGAAGCTTCCCGAAAAACAGAGGATAGTCTTTAATCTCCGATATTACGACGAATTGCCGTATGAGGAGATTTCCAAGATTCTTGATACAAATGTGGGATCACTTAAAACCAGTTACCACTATGCATATCAAAAAATTAAAGAAGAGATGTTAAACAGTGAAATACTATAGTTATGGATAAAGATATAATTGAAAGTGCCGGAAAGAGATTGCCCTACAAGGTTCCGGATGGGTATCTCGAAGATTTTACAGGAAACATGATGCAGCATTATGGCAGAATTAAAAGAGAGAAGATGAGACGCAGATACTTCAGTATTGCAAGGGTTGCAGCTCTATTCCTTCTCTTTCTTATTCCGGGAATTATTTTTCTGACCGATGGTAACTCGGTTAAGAATAATACAGATTTTGTCGGACAGGATTCGGTAGTTATATCAGCCGGTGAAAATGTTACCGAAGTTGATAACTCGGTATCCTCTTCGATTACAAATCTTTCCGATGAGGAGCTGTTAATTCTTACATCGGTTTTGGATAGTGATATTTATAAAGATCAGTTATAATTTAAAATGAAAACAAAAATTACACTTTTATCATTAATTATAATCTTCTCAATGAGTTATTTATCTGCACAGGATATGAGAGGAATGCCGAAGGTAAGGGCACTGCTGATGGAGAATCAAATGAATGAGATTAAAAAGAGAGTCTCAATTGATCCGGAAAATGTTGGCAGATTTGAAAAGATATACAATAACTATGTAAATGAGCTTGCCGAAATCAATCGCACAACCCGGACACAGCCGTTAAACGATAAAAATTTGCAGTTGATGTCCGACAGCGATGTTGAGAAAGCATTTATGATGCAATCAATGAGAGCACAAAAACTTCTTCTGCTCAGGGAGAAGTATTTTCATCAGTTCAGGAGCGTATTGTCTGCAAAGGATGTTGTGATAATATTTAAAATGGAGAGAGAGGTGGTTGATAGGGCCCATATGGAGATGAAAAGAAGGGTTGATATGATGAAAAAACCGGAAATGAATAGAAATCCGATGAACAAGTAGTACTCTTAATTGTTATAAAGTCAGTTTAATAATTTAAAACAGTAATTTTATGAAAGAGCTCGAAAGTATTGAGACTAAAAATATTGTTGCCTCCAGGGGCGCAGGGCTGACTCTTTTGGGAGAGATCTCCAAATCCGGCAACAAAGCTCCGGAATTTACAACATTCGATAACACACTTAAGGAGGTTAAACTCTCCGATTATAAGGGAAAAGTTGTTATATTGAGCATCTTCCCATCAATTGATACAGGTGTTTGCGCAACTCAAACAAGAACATTTAACAAGAGAGCATCTGAGCTTTCGGGCGATGTCTCCATTATAACAATCTCTAAGGATCTTCCATTTGCACTCGGACGTTTTTGTGCAGCCGAAGGAATTAATAATCTGATAACTACATCCGATTATAAGTTCTCAGAATTTGGTCTCAAGTATGGATTTCTGATTAAGGAGAACAGACTTCTGGCGCGTGGAGTAGTGGTCGTAGATAAAGATGGTGTGATCCGCTATGTGGAGTATGTTCCGGATATTATTCAGGAACCTGATTATGATAAGGCAATTGAAGCTATTAAGGGTCTGATTTAATCAGACCTTTTTTTTATATTTGTGTCAAACTTAAACTTTGACACATGACAAATTTCTCTTCCATCATCGAGCAAATCGGTGCTCTGTTATGGGGGTGGCCAATGATTGTACTTCTATTGGGCACACACCTCTATTTAACAATCATCTTGAGGTTCCCTCAGCGAAAAATTTTTACAGCTATCAAACTCTCCGTTACTAAGGATAAAGACGGGAGTGGCGATGTTAGCCAGTTTGGCGCATTGGCAACTGCTTTGGCAGCTACAATAGGTACCGGCAATATTGTAGGAGTTGCAACCGCTGTTGCTCTCGGAGGCCCTGGAGCAGTTCTATGGACATGGCTTACAGGTGTTTTTGGGATTGCTACTAAATATTCGGAAGGATTATTAGCAATAAAGTATAGAGTGAAAACATCTGACGGGACTATGCTGGGAGGACCGATGTATGCTTTGGAGAGAGGATTAAAAATGAAATGGTTGGCTATACTTTTCTCAATTTTTACAGCAATAGCAGCTTTTGGAATTGGAAACACAGTACAGGCAAATTCTATATCTATGATGATAAAAGAGACTTATAATGTCTCTCCTTGGATTACTGGAGCAATTATAACATTTTTTACAGCGCTAGTAATTCTTTTCGGTGTAAAGGGAATTGCAAAAGTAAGTGGAACTCTGGTTCCATTTATGGCGGTATTCTATATTATTGGCTGTATTCTTATATTGATAATGAATAGTCAGTATCTGGGCGAGACCTTCAGACTTATTTTCGAATCGGCATTCTCATCAAAGGCAGCAGGTGGTGGATTTGCAGGAGCTACTGTAATGATGGCAGCAAGATACGGAATTGCAAGGGGCCTATTCTCAAACGAATCAGGTCTTGGTTCAGCACCAATAGTTGCTGCTGCGGCGCAGACAAGAAATCCGGTAAGGCAAGCCCTGGTTTCATCCACCGGAACATTCTGGGATACAGTGGTTGTGTGCGCACTAACAGGTCTGGTAATTGTAAGCTCTATAATTGCATACCCTGAAATTGACCATACTCAAGGAGCTGCACTTACAAAAGCTGCGTTCGGGAAGCTGCCGGTTATTGGTCCGATTGTTCTGTCGGTAGGAATTCTGACATTTGCTTTCTCAACGATATTGGGGTGGTCCTATTATGGCGAAAAGGCAGTTGAGTATTTAGGAGGTAAGAAGATTATCAAGTGGTACAGACTTGCCTGGATAGTAGCCACCTTCTTTGGCTCAGCTGTAAATCTGACTCTCATATGGAACATAGCCGATAGTATGAACGCACTAATGGCCATTCCTAACCTTATTGCACTGCTGCTACTCTCCGGGGTACTTGTTAAAGAGACAAAAAAATACCTCTGGTCCGGCAATCTGAATATGCAGGACACAGAGGATATTCCTGTAATCAAAAAGTAGATTACTCTACTTTGAGGAAGCTGTATTTTTTACCGTATTCTCTCATCTGTTTAAGGAAATCGGAAGGGTATTCGAGTTTATAATCGACTATCTTTCCGTTTTTCTCTACAGGGATTATCTCAGGATTGATGAATCCTCCGTATGGCTTAAGATTGAGTGATGCATAGCGCTCCTTCACCTCTTTGTGTAGAACGGGGTCAATGTTAATGCCGTATTTACTGATCAAACCCTTGCCTGCTTCGTAATCGCCCTCCGATTTAATTCTCTGGAGTTCATTTAACAATTCTCCGAATAGTCCGCGAAGCTTGGTAAAATCATTTATAACTATATATGTTTTACCATCTCTGACCCTCTTTTCAATCACATTTTCGCTCTTTCCCCTCTCAAAACACCACTCTGCGATCATCTTTCTTCCCTGCATGTGAGCTTGAGTCACCTGTTTCCCCTCATCGATACGAACGAACTGAGTCATCATTCCGTTTCTTATATAATTAATATACTCGGCTTTATAAGCCTCTTCGTTTGGCATAATACCAAGCTCAATCAGTTTTTGATCGGGCAGGAAGTAGAGCGCAAAAATATCTGCCCTTGCCTCTTCCAGAGCTGAACTATACTCCTTCAAAGCGTTTGAAGATGTACCGGGTAAAAGCTGTCCCGATCCATGTCCGAGGCACTCGTGAAGATCGGTGTGCAGATTGTTAGTTAGTGAGCCGTACTCTTTGATCAGCTTCAACTCATTTTCATCCCAGGCAAATTCGGCCGCAAGGCTCTTTGGGGACTCTTCCGCTGCTTTGTCGTATGCGTTCGATATATTGGCAATTGTAACCGATTTTGACCCATAGTCTTTTCTTATCCAGTCCGCGTTAGGCAGATTAATACCCAGAGGAGAAACCGGATAGCAATCTCCACCGAGAGCTGCTACATTTATCACCTTTGCAGAGACACCCTTTACTTCACTTTTCTTAAATTTCTTATCGGTGGGGGAGTTATCCTCGAACCATTGAGCATTCGTACTAATTATCTCTGTCCTCTTTGAAGCCTCTTTATCTCTGAAATTAACAGCAGCTTCCCAGGTTGCTTTCATTCCAAGTGGGTCATTATAATTTTCTATAAAACCATTGATAAAATCGACATCCGACTTTGTGTCCTGAACCCATGCCACATTATATTCGTCCCAAACCTTGAGATCTCCTGTCCTGTAATAATTGATGAGTTTTCCGATATAGTCTCTCTGTGTATCGTTCTCCGCTACGGCAGATGCTTTTTCCAGATGCTCAATAATTTTCTCGATAGCATCGGAGTATAGTCCGCCTACTTTGTAAACATCTTCGTAGATCTTGCCATCTTTCTTAACCAGCTTAGAATTTAGCCCATAAGAGATAGGCATAGTATCTCCGGGAACCTCCATTTTTTTGTAGAAATTATCGGCTTCTGATGTTGTAACACCATCATAGAAATTTACCGATGAACCTCCGAGAAGGTCTCCGCTTCCGGATATATTTTTTCTGTAGCGGTATAGATCTTTATCATAGATGACAGGTATTATCTCCGCAATCAGGTTCTCTTGCCCGCTCTTCTTCATCAGCTCTTCGAAATAATCTTTGCTGCAACCCGGGAAGAACTTCTCTTCGGCGTAATGGTGGTGAATCCCGTTACTAAAAAAGACCCTTTTTGCGTACACAACGAATTGTTCGTAATCTGTACCATTTCTCTCTCCGCTGTAATCATCTAGTATCTTCTCCAAAACTTTGCGAATCTTGAGATTATATTTGAAATTTTGATCCCAGAGAATATCTCTTCCGCACTTTGCAGCCTCCGAAAGGTGATATATATACTCCTTTTGATTAAGGGTAAGTGAGTCCCATCCGGGCACCTGATACCTCATAATCTTAATATCTGCAAACTCATCTGCCAGATATTTAAAACCGGCATCATCCTGCTTTTTGTTGCAACTACCGAGCAGGCTTAATGTGGCTAATGAAATTAATGCCATATTATACAAGCGTTTCATTGTGATTTTTTTTTATTATTTGAACAAAGATACCCAATTTTTTATACTTTCGCCCCTCAAAAACTGTTGATATGCAAAGTATATACTCAATAATTCTGCTTGTAATAGCCAATATCTTTATGACTTTTGCCTGGTACGGCCACCTTAAACTCCAGGAGATGGGAGTCACAAAAAGCTGGCCTCTGATCGGCATAATTCTATTATCGTGGTTTATTGCTTTTTTTGAGTATCTGGTACAGGTCCCGGCAAATAGGATGGGTTATATAGGCAATGGTGGTGTTTTTAGTTTGATGCAATTAAAAATAATACAGGAAGTTATAACTTTAGTGGTTTTTACGGTTTTCTCAATAACTGTTTTCAAAGTAAATATTGAATGGAATCACTATGTTTCATTTTTATGCTTAATTCTGGCTGTGTATTTCGCCTTTCTTAGATAGTTGTAGGGCTGTCGCTCCTATTCTCATCAGGAAATAGCTACCCAATCATAAGGTTTATTGAATCTAAAATCTGATTTTCTTTGCTTTATACTTTTATGTATCTTTAGGCGTAAAATCAATCTGTGAAACACTTGAAATTACATATATTTATACTGATTGTGTTGCCTGTTCTTGCCGGCGCCATTCTATACTCTTGCTCTAAAGAGGAGAGTAACAGATTTGAAAGTGTACTCATAATCTATATGGCAGCAAACAACAATCTTGACAGCTATGCAAGAGATAATATCTCCGATATAAAATCGGGATATTTGCCCGGAGCAGATGATGAGAGAGCACTTCTGCTTTTCACTCATCTAAGCGGAGAGGAACCGGTACTTAAGAGGTTGTACAAAAGAGAGAGTGGAGAGGTTGTTGAGCAGATAATCTCTACATACTCAGGGGAGAGCTCATCCGATGCTTCGACACTCTCCGGGGTATTAAGAGAAGCCGAAGAGAGATTCCACGCCGACAGCTATGGATTGATTCTATGGTCCCACTCAACAGGCTGGTTGCCTGAAGGATATTACGATACGCACCCCTCAGGGGGAGTCTTTATCGAAGATCCATATGCATCAGTTGTAAAAAGTTTTGGATACGACAACGGGAGGGAGATGGAGCTTACCGACCTGGCTTCGGCTATACCTTATAAGCTATCCTACATTATATTTGATGCCTGCTTTAACGGAGGGATCGAGACAATATATGAGTTAAAGGAAAAAGCAGACTATATTGTTGCATCTCCGACAGAGATACTTGCAACCGGATTCCCATATAAAAAAATAGTAGAACCACTCCTTACCGGACCCGATCTGACACAGGTTTGCGACTATTATTATGAATATTACACAACCGGTACAGGATATAACTCAGCAACAATAGCACTTTACGACACTAAACATCTTGCATCTCTTGCAACAGTGGCAGCATCTGTTTTTACAAATCACAGAGCTGAGATTAATCTTGTTGATCCACTCAGTGTTCAACCATATTTCAGATTAAACAAACACTGGTTTTATGACCTCGAGGATTTTATTTCCAAATTTGCATCCGATCAGGAGTATTTAAACTTTAGGACAGCTTTGGAGCGTGTTGTGATCTATAAGTTGAACACCCCTCAGTTCCTGGATATCAATATACAAAGATACTCAGGTATAAGCACCTATATGCCGGTTCCAGTTGATAATGAGCTAGATTCATATTATAAGAGATATAAATGGAATTCCGATTCAGGAATGATCAGGTAAAATATCTCATTTTAAATATTTTTTATATCTTTGCGACCTCTAAAAAAGGTGACTTTTTTGGTGCAATGGGGTCCGGAGAGTCCGGACTGAGTAACACATTTTAAATTAATTTCAATGAAAACATTTGTTTTAAACGGAACAAAGAGAGAGCTTTCAAACAAACAGGCTATCAAAACTCTCAGAAGAAACGGACTTGTACCTTGCGTGCTTTACGGAGCAAAACAGGAGAATGTTAACTTTACAGTAAACGAAAAAGAGCTTGGTGCAGTTCTTAACACACCTAACTCTTACATTATTGAACTCAATATCGAGGGTAGCAAATATCTTTCGGTATTTCACGATGCTCAATTTCATCCTGTATCAGACGCCGTTTTACACGCCGATTTCTTAGCAGTTAACAAGGAAAAACCTGTATCTATAAATGTTCCGATTGTTATCACAGGTAACTCGGAAGGTGTTCGCCAGGGTGGTAAACTTATCGTATCTTCGAGAAAACTCAGAATCTCTGCAATGATCGACAAACTTCCAGATAGTTTAGAGGTGGATATTACCGAACTTGGTCTTGGTAAATCTATTCTAGCCGGCGATCTTAGCTACGAGAACATTCAGATTCTTACTCCTAAGCCAACTATTATCTGCGCAGTTAAGATGACCAGAGCAGCTATTGGTGCAGCCGCTGCAGCAGCAAAACAATAATTGAAAACCGGGTATGAGTTATTTGATAGTCGGATTGGGAAACATCGGCATTGAATACGCTGATACTCGTCACAATGTTGGATTTACAGTGTTGGACGCCTTGGCTGAGGCGTCCAACATCTCTTTTACAACATCGCGATATGGCTCAATAGCAGAATATCGCTTTAAAGGTAGAACACTCTATCTGCTTAAACCCTCTACATATATGAATCTGAGTGGGAAGGCTGTAAATTACTGGCTCAAAGCAGAAAATGTTCCTATTGAAAATCTTTTGGTTATAGTTGACGACCTTGCACTACCCTTTGGTACTCTCAGATTAAGAAAACAGGGTAGCGATGCCGGCCACAATGGACTTAAGGATATTAATGCAGTTCTGGGCACTCAGAACTATGCAAGGCTTAGAGTGGGTATAGGATCAGATTTTCCTAAAGGTGCTCAGATTGACTACGTCCTCGGAAAGTGGGAGGAGCCCGAAAGGAGAGAGCTGCCCTCGATCTGCGAAAAAGCAATAGAGATAATAAAAGCATTCGGTACTGTTGGTGTGGATTTTGCAATGAACACTTACAATAATCGTAAATAAATTGGCAAGGGCAGATAAATTTCTATGGTGCGTCAGGGTTTTCAAGACCAGGAGCGATGCGACTGAGGCCTGTAAAAACGGGCGCATTCGTATTAACGGCTCCGATGCTAAACCATCTAAAGAGATAAACAGAGGCGATTCGATTGAGATTAGAAAATCTAACATTCGTTTCTCTTTCAAAATATTAGATATTCCCATAAATAGATTACCAGCCAGGCTTGTTCCTGACTATCTGCTCAATACCACTCCTCAAGAGGAGCTTGATAAGCTTCACGCTCCAAAAGAGACACTTACATTTTACAGAGAGCACGGAACGGGAAGACCGACAAAAAAAGAGAGACGCGATATCGACTCTCTTCTGGATGACCTGTTTTTCGATTCAGAGGATGACGAAATCTAGAATTTCCCTGTAACCTCCAATAACCGGCACTCGCCGTTTAATTTTTCCATCGAATAGTTTTCAAGTGCTGCGGGAATAAGAATAGTTTCCCCGGCCTCGATTACCTCAGCGCCGTTTTCATAAGATATTAATGTGTCGCCGCTAAGCGCAACATATACAACAAAGCCATTCATTGTAAGATTGTGCTTCACAACTCTTCCGGTAATGTTAATTTCGTCTACCTTAAAATAACTGTTATCGGTTAGATTAATAGTGTCGGAAATACTCTCTGCCACACTCTTGCGGTAGACCTTCTCACTTAGCTGAAGTTGCTTGTAATTTATTATATCAAGTGCCAGATCAAGATGCATCTCTCTTTTGGTTTCGGGATTATTTTCACGCCCCCAGTCGTAGATGCGGTATGTTACATCGGATGTTTGCTGGATCTCTGCAATAAGTATACCTCCGGATGCTGCGTGAATTGTTCCTGGCTCCAGATATAGAAAATCCCCCTTTTTGGGATGGATCACATTCATTACTTCGTGAAGTGTTTCACTCTTACACCTCTCCAGGAGCTCCTCTCTGCTTATATCTTTTGAAAATCCAAGGTATATTGTCGCCTCCTTTTCTGCATCCATCACGTACCAACACTCAGCCTTTCCGTAAGAGTTGTGTCGCTCCATAGCTGTTTTATCGTCCGGATGTACCTGAACAGAGAGCTTCTCATTAATATCCAGGAGCTTTATCAAAATAGGAAATTCATTTCCGAATTTTTCATATAGCTTATCTCCTGAGATTTCACTCATATATGTTTCCAAAATTTCAACGAGTGTGTTCCCTTTTAAAAATCCGTTTACAGCTACAGATATATCATCTTTTACCGAGCTAAGTTCCCAGCTTTCACCTACTGCTTTCCCGGCGCCATAGTCCTTTTCAAAATATTTAACCAGGCGATCGCCGCCCCACACTCGCTCTTTAATAATGGGATTAAATTTGATGGGATATAGGTTTGTCATAATATTTATTCATTAAAATTAGTGTGATAACTACAATGCAAAGTGAGATCACATATATAGGCAGATATAAATTCGGAGGGGTGATATCCTTGAAAGTAGAATCGTAGGGTATATTTGGAAATATCTTAAGTATCACGAATGATATAGAGTTATTTACAGAGTGTAGAAAGATTGAAATATAGAGCGATCCGGTTTTATAGTAGACCCACCCGAATAGAATCCCTGCCAGAACTGCAGGTATGGCTTGCCATGGATTCAAATGCATAACCCCAAACATCAACGAGGACCATATTATCGCCTTAGCAGGAGATGTGTGACGAAGCAGACCTCTTAGGATAACTCCTCTGCAGAGCAACTCCTCAAAAACAGGAGCGAAGATTGCTACAGTAATAAAACCAACCACCCCGCTCTCCCCGATATTGGTAAAAAACTCCTTCATGAATTGAGGGGTTTTTAGCCATGAATAGAGAGGTTCGCAGATGTAGTTGAATGTTGGTATGAGAATTACAGCCAGCGCAAAGGTTAAATATACTCCGAGCCTGCCGTAATAAGGTGAGTGAATTGGTCTGACAGGAGCGGAGAGATCACGACCCTTCATAACTAACCATATATATATGGCGGGCACAACATACATAACGGGATAGAGACCGACAGTAAAGAGTGTTCCCATGGTCGGAAAGAGATAGGTCAGCCCTATTGCCAGAATTGCACTAAGGATTCCACCTCCGATAGCAGTGATAAACACCAGAAGCCAACTCTCTCCCAGCCCGGGAGTATATTGATTTAGAATGGTTTTCATTTAAAAAGAGGTGACGGGTAGACTCCATCGTTAGTTAGCTGTCTGAGCCTGTTAATTACCTCATCCCTGTCCTCTTTATAAGTCACTCCAAACCACTGATCGGGTGAGGAGAGTAATCTTGTTGTGGCAACTCCTCTTGTTATGAGTGAGTTGACTATAGTAGGGATATAAAATTCTGATTTTGGATTATCTGCAACGAAAGTTAAGAACTCTTTAAAAAGTTCGTTGGCATCATTGAATATATCAGGAGTAAAACCCCAGAAGTTCATAGATACCGGAGCCGAAGGATCGATAACTTTGGCAATTCCTTCAGAGTTAGTTCCGGAAATTACACCCTCGGAGTATTTAATATTGTGGTGCTCCTCAACTTTAGTGAGATATCCTTCGCTATTTGCTGTGCAGATACCCCTTGAAACAACTCCGGAGTCGGAAAGAGTATTTGCTGTCCTGAATCCCACCATACCGAAGGCCCCTTTCTTCCCTTTAACCGATTCAAGAAATTCGGCTATAACTTTAAATGAGGTCTGTCCGTAGTAATCATCTGCATTAATGACCGCAAAAGGTTCGTTTACAAACTCTCCTGCCATAAGCATCGCGTGGCCTGTTCCCCACGGCTTCTCTCTTTCGGAATTGAGCTTAAATCCTTCGGGAATTTTGTACAACTCCTGTTCGGCAAATTCCAGTCTGACAATATTTCCGTACTTCTCTCTTACACTATTCTCGAAGTTCTCTCTGAAATTCTTTCTTATAATAAATACAATTTTATCGAAACCTGCCTTAACAGCATCATAAACAGAATAATCCATTATAGTTTCATTGCTCGGACCAACACCGTCGAGCTGTTTCAAACCTCCATAGCGGCTTCCCATTCCTGCAGCCAATATAACCAAGCTAATTCCGGGCATATAAAATCATTTTTTTAACACTACAAAAATAGTTAATTTTGCCTTAAATGTTCTAAGAGAATCTCCAATGTTTGGTAAGTTTAGGGAGTCAAAGCTATTTACGGTACTAAGCAACAAATTTGTGCTTGTACTTGTTGCGTATACAGTATGGGTTGTTTGGTTTGATCCGAACAGTCTCGCAGACTGGTATAAAGTGCGCCGCAGTGTCTCCGAGCAGAACAGGCAGATACGTTATTACAAAAAGGAGATTATGTCAATCGATAAAAAGCTTAGTGAACTCAACTCAAATCTGGATAGTCTTGAGAAATTTGCCAGAGAGCAGTACTATTTTAAAAACCCTGACGAAGAGATATTTATCGTATCTCCGTCAGTTCCAGAATCCCATTAAGCGAATCTGACTCATAGGTTGGTCCGGCTTCACAAACCACCCTTTTGTAATTGTAGAAGTACTGGCTTATCCCGAAGATCTGAGCACCCTCGATATCATTCACAATGTCGTCTCCAACCATAAGAGTAGCTGATTTATCTGCCCCGATTGCCTCTACCGCCTTTTTGAATATCAGAGGTGAGGGTTTGTGGAAACCAACCTCTTCGGAGATGATAACGGCATCGAAAAAGTTGTCAATCCCTGAATTTTTCAGCTTTCTGTACTGGACCTCCTTAAAACCGTTTGTCACTACAGCCATCTTTACACCTCTGGAGTGAAGCTCTCTTAATACATTTAGAGCGTCAGGCATCAAAGCTGTTTGATCGGGCATAGTGTCGAGATACTCCTCTCCGAATTTTTCTCCAAACTCTCTGTCATCAATTCCGTAAGGTAGAAAACTATGGTAAAATCTCTCGCTCCTGAGTCTCTCCTTGCTCATTTCACCCTTTTCATAAAGGGCCCAGAACTCTCTGTTAATTGTGTCGAACTCTTCGTAAAATCGGAAGTGATCTGCGATAGGCAGATTATATCTGGTTATTAACCTGGATATATTATTCCTTGCGTTGGTATCAAAGTCCCACAGAGTCCGATCAAGGTCGAATAGGATAAATTTATATGGTGTTTTCAAAACTAAATTCCTGTATAGTTGTGTGGTGTAATTTTGAGGAGCTCATCTTTTACCTCTTTACTGATATTTAAACCCTCAATAAATCTCTTGATTGTCTCCGAAGTAACCGCTTCGTTGGTTCTTGTAAGATCCTTCAGAGCCTCGTAAGGTTTAGGATAGTTCTCTCTCCTTAGAATTGTCTGAATTGCCTCGGCAACGACTGCCCAGTTTGATTCCAGATCCTTTTCGATTACCTCTTTGTTTATTATGAGTTTGTTAAGTCCCTTTACCAGCGATTTGAAGGATATCATGGTGTGTGCAAACGGAACACCTACATTCCTCAAGACTGTAGAATCGGTAAGATCTCTCTGAAGTCTTGATACCGGCAGTTTCGAAGCAAGATGTTCAAATATTGCATTCGCAACTCCTAAGTTCCCCTCTGCATTTTCAAAATCGATTGGATTTACCTTATGAGGCATTGCCGATGAGCCAACCTCTCCCGCTTTTATTTTTTGACGGAAATATTCAAAAGAGATGTATGTCCAGAAATCTCTCGCAAGATCTATCAATATTGTGTTTATCCGGCGCATCAAATCGAAAAGTGCCGCAAGATTATCGTAGTGCTCGATTTGAGTGGTAGGGTAAGAGCGTTTTAATCCCAGTGATTTTTCCACAAAGTCCGAAGCAAATTTGTTCCACTCTATTTGGGGATATGTAACGTGATGTGCATTCATATTCCCTGTCGCTCCTCCAAATTTTGCAGAGTAGGGGATATTAGCAAGATAGTTGAGCTGCTCCCTTATTCTAACTGTGAAAACTTTGACCTCTTTTCCGACTCTGGTTGGAGATGCGGGTTGGCCGTGTGTGTGAGCAAGCATTGGAATATCGCCCCACTCATTGCTCAGCTTGTCGAGCAGGTCAAGCAGAGAGTTCAGTTCGGGCAGATATATATCTGATATATACTCCTTGATAGAGAGAGGAACTGCCGTGTTGTTGATATCCTGCGAAGTAAGGCCAAAGTGAATGAATTCAAGATAGTTTTCCAGTCCCGAATCCTTAAGCCTCTCTTTAATAAAATATTCAACAGCCTTAACATCGTGATTGGTAACGCTCTCGATTTTCTTAACCTCTTCGGCATCGGCAGGTGTGAAATTGATATATAGCTCTCTTAACCGGTCAAAACTCTCAGCCGGGAACCCTTTGAGCTGAGGAAGAGGTATTTTGCACAGCGCAATAAAATACTCTATCTCTGTTCTAATTCTGTAACGTATAAGCGCGTACTCCGAAAAATACTCCGATAGCTGTTCGCACTGCTTTCTGTATCTGCCATCTACCGGCGAAACTGACAATAAAGAATCTGATACCATTTTGATGTTAATTAGCTCGCAAATTTACTAATTATATTTTAAAGGCTTTCTCTCATTTTAAGGAAAATCCTTACGGCCTGATCACCCTCCTTAACATCGTGAACCCTTATGATTGATGCCCCGTTTATTAAGGCCTGAAGGTTGAGTGCAAATGTTGCAGGAAGTGACTCTTCGGGGGTTATGCCCAGAAGACGATATATCATACTTTTTCTCGACAAACCTGCAAGAATGGGAGACTCCTCCCCTTTATAATAAAACTGCAATCTTTTTAAACCCGCAAGAAGGGTGTAGTTCTGGTCCACTGTTTTAGAGAAACCGAATCCGGGGTCAATAATAACCCTTTTAATATCTGCCCTCTCTGCCTTTTTAAGAAACTCCACAAAGTAGTCGTGAATATCCTCCAAAAGTGAAGTATATATGCAATTCTGCTGCATTGTTTCAGGTGTTCCACGCTTGTGCATAGCAATGTATGTAAAGCGATTCTTTGCTACACAGGCTAACATATTCCGGTCATCCTCTCCGGCGGAGATGTCATTCACGATAATCTCTCCGAATGTATCTGCACACCTCTCAACAATCTCCGAACGGAATGTATCTATGGATAAAGTGAGTTTAGGCATCTCGATTGCCAAAAGTTCAAGAATAGGTTTTAGTGCAATCCACTCTTCGTCGACCCCCGGAGATTTGCTCCCGGGTCTGGTTGAACATGCTCCTATATCGATGATAGATGCGCCATCCTTTACCATCTGCTCGATTGATCTCATTGCAGAGAGTGCAGATGAGTGCCTGCTCCTCTCAAAGAAGGAGTCCGGCGTCATATTGATAATCCCCATCACCTTAGGTTCACTCATGCGCTCCATATACCTTTTGTCTTTAAATTGATACTATATTTTCTTAACTTTGTTCGCAAACACAAATATATTAAATTATGCTCATTGTACTTGAGGGTCTTGATGGGGCCGGGAAATCAACTCAAATTAATTATCTGCACAACTACTTCGAATCTAAGGGAAAGGAGGTAAAGTACCTGCATTTTCCAAGATTTGACTCCCCTGTTTACGGAGGTATGATTGCAAGATTTCTCAGAGGTGACTTCGGACAGATAGATCAAGTACACCCGATGATGGTTGCTCTTCTTTATGCCGGAGACCGCGGTGATGCCTCTTCGTTGATAAAGAGTTGGCTGGATCAGGATTATGTTGTGCTTCTCGATCGTTATATATACTCTAACATTGCTTTCCAATGTGCAAAAATTCAAGATTCCGTCGCCCGTGGGGAGATGCGTTCCTGGATTTTTGAAACAGAGTACAGCTACTTCTCAATTCCGGTACCCGACCTTAGTCTTTTTCTTGATGTTCCTCTAAGGTTTGTGGGAGAGAAGCTCAGCGAAAACAGAGAGGGGAGCGAACGCGACTATTTGATGGGCAAGAGGGATATTCACGAGGCAGATATCTTATTTCAGGAGAGGGTGAGGGATATATATCTGGATGAGTGCGAAAGAGGCGAGGGGCTGGTAAAGGTGAATTGCTCCTCAGAGGATGGTTCGATTGCTGCCCCGGAAATAATATCTGCCAGGATAATGAATAAAATTGAGGAGATTCTTTAATGAGAGCTATTGCAGGAATATTGAGATTCCTACTTGGGATGACACTTGTATTCTCCGGATTCGTAAAAATTATAGATCCGGTGGGTGTAGGTCTGATTATGGACTCATATTTCTCGTTTATGCATCTATCCTTTTTGAAACCACTTTCGGAGATTACGGGAGCTCTCCTCTCC
>JAFIHK010000120.1 GCA_017848635.1 Bacteroidales bacterium
ATTCAATTACTAATGCATCAATATCCGTAAGATAGTTTTTTGCTGCCGAGAGGGATGTTTCATTTGATCCATAAAGTGAGATAAATTCAACATCACTCCCTGTGAGAGTCGAGTATGCAGATACATCATCGAGCTTAACCTGATCCTGTAACTCTCCGAACAATCCATGCTCAGGGGTTAACAACCTCTTAAGCTTCTTCCTTTTAGCAAGCGTTTCAAACAGATACTCGCCACTCTCGGGATGCCATGAACATTGATTAGTTAACAGTGCAAGTCGCCCGGTCCTTAGAACGTAATCGGGTTGAGATAGAAATGGTGTTGTTCTGAATGAAAACATTATTCGCCAGCAATTTTTTTAATTTTATTTAAGATAGATTCTGCCAGTTTGTCAGCAATTTCCTGAGATGGAGCCTCCGAAAATATTCTGATTATGGGCTCCGTATTGGATTTACGCAGATGTATCCAGCTGCGACTCTCTTCAAAATCCACCTTTACCCCGTCAATATCGGATATCTTCTCGCCAGAATACTCTGACTTGATTGCATCTAATATTGAATCAACGTCTATATTCTCCGATAGTTCAATTTTATTTTTTGACATAAAATAGTCAGGAAACTCTCTCCTTAGCTCAGATGCCTTTTTATCTTTTTGAGCCAGCAGAGTAAGGAACAGCGCAATCCCAATCAGAGCATCTCTTCCGTAGTGAAGGTCCGGTAGAATCACCCCTCCGTTACCTTCTCCTCCAATTACAGCTCCTACACTCTTCATTTGGGCAACAACATTTACCTCGCCTACAGCCGATGAGAAATATTCACATCCGTGTCGCCCGGCTACATCCCTCAAAGCCCTGGACGATGACATATTGGATACCGCCGGGCCTCTCCTCTGAGAAAGAACAAGATCAGCTACTGCGGTTAAGGTGTACTCCTCCCCGAAAGGCTCACCGTTCTCACAAATAAGCACCAGCCTGTCAACATCCGGGTCAACTGAAATACCAAGATCTGCTTCGCTCTCCTTAACCATTGCCGACAGCTCGGTTAGATTTTGAGGAAGTGGCTCCGGATTGTGAGCAAAGTTACCGGTAGGTTCACAGTGCAGTTCAACACACTGAACGCCAAGCTCTGCAAGAAGTTGAGGGACAACAATACCCCCTACGGAGTTAACGGCATCCAGGACCACTTTAAAACCCTTTCTGTAGATGATTTCTGGATCAACAAGAGGGTGGGCGAGGACAGACTCAATATGTCTACGATCAAACGATTCTCTGGAAATCACTCCCAATGAAAAGATATCTACAAAGTCATAATTCTCATTCTCAATATATTTAATAAGCTCTTGACCTTCGGAGGCACTCAGGAACTCCCCTTTTGAATTGAGCAGTTTAAGGGCATTCCATTGAACAGGATTGTGTGAGGCAGTGCAGATAATACCCCCCTGAGCACCGGCAAACAATACACCCATCTCCACTGTAGGGGTGGTTGCCAGTCCACAATTAACAACATCTGCCCCACAGGCCATAAGGGTGCCGCAAACCAATGAATCAACCATCTCTCCTGATATACGTGCATCCCTTCCAACAACAATTTTTACCTTGTTACATTCAGGATGCTGAGATTTGATTAATTTGGCGTAGGCAGATGTAAATTTTACAATGTCCAGCGGAGTTAAAGCCTCTCCCGGTTTTCCCCCGATAGTACCTCTAATTCCGGCAATTGACTTAATAAGACTCATTGAATATCAATTTAATATAAAACAAAAAGGGTATCGGAATCCTATCCCAATACCCTTCAAAGATAATAAAAAATGTTATGCAGGCAGCGCCAAAAAAGCAGCTGCGAATGCAAGAATTGCGTATAGCTCAGGGAATACGGCAAGAATGAGTGTTTTACCGAAAACATCGTGTCCGTTACCCATCTCTACAATACCATTTGCAATCATATTAGATTGTCTAATTGCAGAGTACCAGCCAACAACACCTACTGCAATACCTACAGCAAGAATGGCAAGACTCTGATTAAGTGTTAATGCAGTAATCTCCTTCATCTTGTTAAGCATAAGGAAGAAAGCAGCAAACCCATACAAACCCTGGGTTGAAGGGAGGGCACAAAGAATCATAGATGATCCGAAAATGTCAGGATTCTTTTTAAGCGCACCAATTGTTGCGTTCCCACCGATTGTTACACCAATGGCACTTCCGATACAGGCTACTGTAAGCATAATTGCCATACCTGTATAAGCTAAAAAAAGCGGTAATGATTGTTCCATAATATTAGAGTTTTATTGTTTTTATCTATTCTATAATTTCTTTAATGGATTGTATGCTTTTCCGCCACCGGTAAAGCCCATATTTTTGTAAAATTCCACAAATGTTAGACGCATAGGGTGAACAAATGCACCTAAACTTGAGAGTGCAAGAACCGCTGTGTGTCCGACTAGCAACATAAGTCCGGTAAAGAACCATCCGACATACGGAATGCCAAGCATATTCATTGCAACAGAGTTGACTACAAGCCCGAGAATACCACCGGATGTTCCAAGCCCGAACAGACGGATATATGAGAGAAGGTCTCCAAAAATCCCTGTTATATCGTAAAGAGCGAAAGTTCCCTTACCAATACGGGCAAATATGTTACCACCTGTTTCCGAAAAGAGAATGATCATAAGGGCTCCCAGACCTCCTGTAAGATAGTTAAACAGAGATGAAGGTTTCAGCTCCGGAATCATTGTGGCTGCATAAGCTACCCCTGCCCAGATGATTACAAGTGTCCATCCGATGTTGCTAATACCATATTGCCAACCAAATCTCATCATTGAATCAATAGCTCTAAGAACCCTCGCAAAAATTATCTGGAATAATCCGAAGAGAATTGCAAACCAGAACATCTGCAGATCGTTCAGGAAGAGATTGTTTATGGATTCTGGCAGAGTAAAAAGCTCATAAACCTTGGCTCCGAAGAATGTCCCAGAAAGAGATGCCATTAAAACCGCCCCCAATCCAAGGAATTGAACAAGGTTAATATATCCTCTGTACTCTTTGAGTTTTTTCTTGGCAAACGCTCCTCCAATAAGAAGGACCAACCCGTAACCAAGATCCCCGAAGCAGAGTCCGAAGAATAACATATAGAACGGCGCAAAAAACGGGGTAAGGTCAAGCTCTCCGTATGTAGGAAGCATATACATCTCCCCAATAGGTTCAAAAAGCCTTGAGAACCAATTGTTCTTTAATTTTATTGGAGGATTGTCTTCAATCTTAGCCTCTTCGTGAATGTAGTAATAACCCTCGCTATCAATAAGTTCCATTACCGAAGCGTGACTTTCACAAGGGGCAAAAGCGTTGAGCAGAGCTATACTCCCTTCAACCTCATCCCTTTTGGCCGCTTTTGCAAAGTAAGTATCTAGCTCTTTATGTAGCTCATTAATACCCAGGTTAAGCCTATCTTTTGCAAGCCATAGAGCGAGTAACTTAATACGGATACTATCTAATTTCTGATTAACTTCAGTGATAATTGAGTCTATCTCCAAACTGGATCTTTGAGGAAACTTTGTCTCCGAAAGTCCAATTTCAAGATCCTCTTCACCCTCTGTAAGTAAAACAAAGTACACTCTTCCGGCGAATCGGTTCAACTCATATATCTTGTATTGCCCGTACCACTCATCGTGAAATCCGTTTTCAAGTACAGAGTAGAAATGTGGAGACAGTCCAAGCTCTTCAAGTTTAGTTATATCACCTCTGTTGAAAACACCCCAAGGTTCGCTCTCAACTCTCTCCTTACTGAGTACATCTCTCTCCTGAATCAGAGAGTCATACTCAGAAAACAGAGACTCAGCCTCGGTAAAAAGCTCACGGTAGCCCTTATTCGATAAATCGGATTGAATACTCTCTCCCTCTTTGATCTCTTTGGAGTGGAAATTTTCCAATCGTTTCAATAGAGCATTACACTGCTTAATTTTATCATACAACTTGAATGAAGTCTCGTCCATGGGTCTTGATGAGCGGGTAATATCCACTAACCCAAGGGATCTGATCTTTTCAATGAAGTTATCTACATCGGCTTGATAGAGCACAAATGTGTATTTATCCATTTTGGTTATCATACTGCCTCCTCCTCTTCCGACTGGTGTCGCGTTTTAACGATTTTTTGAGAGGCTTTAGAGAGATTCTCCTCATCCTCCATAAACCGTTTGATCTTTAGAATTGCCTCTTTATATCCGGGAATCTGAACCTTTTCATAAAGGTTTACCTTTTGAGTCGTCTTTTTCCTTGAATAGTCGAGTAGTCTCATCTTCTCCAGATATATCTCAGATTCGATACCCAATTTTGCAAGATTTTTAAGAATCTCAATCCCATCGAAATACCAGAATGGTTTTACGAAGAGATTAAAACTGCGGGTTTCAAAAATGATATTTTTTAGCGAAGGTGTTTTCACACCGGCAACTTTTGTAGTCTCAAGTTCAATCTCCTTTACAGAAACAAGGTCAGGTTCGAACTCATTCCACAATCCCGAAAACCGTTCATACTCCTTAATGAGACGATCAAGTTCGTGAAGTAACTCGTCGGAACGGCTCTTCGCTTTTTTAACCTCCATCCGAAGGGCAGATTCCTTATTCTTGAGCGTAGGCAAAGCATTAACCCTGATCTTGAGCTGTTTGTTCAAGTCATTCAGGGATGTTTTGTTGAATTGGAATTTTATTGCCATTTAGTTCTTGGTTAATCTTTCCAGTATTGATTCATTATCGACTCCTTAATACCAACCTCTGCCTTTGTGAAGTATTTCATAAAGAGACCCCAGGCGACATCGAGCATTTCGGTGGTGTTGATATTAACGTCTATTGCAAGGAGATTAGTTGAATATGCCTTTGCAAATTCAAGACAGCGCATATCGTAATCACTTAGGTCAAAACCATTCTCGAGCTTTGTTTTTGCATTTGCAGCATCGGCATATAGACGCACAGCCGTATTCATAACCTGATTGTGATCCTCTCTTGTTTTTTTGCCGATAACCAGCTGTTTTAACCTTGAAAGTGAACGGAACGGATCGACGATGACCTTTCCGGTATCGGAATCTGCTCTGAGGAAGAGCTGACCTTCGGTTATATATCCGGTGTTATCAGGAATCGCGTGAGTGATATCCCCTCCGCTGAGAGTTGTTACTGCAATAATTGTAATGGATCCTCCGTCGGGAAGCTGTACCGCCTTTTCGTAAATCTTTGCCAGATCGGAATATAAAGAACCCGGCATTGAGTCTTTCGAAGGAATCTGATCCATTCGGTTTGACACGATAGCGAGTGCATCAGCATAAGAGGTCATATCGGTCAGGAGTACCAGTACATTTTCATTTTTATCCACTGCAAAATATTCTGCAGCGGTAAGCGCCATATCAGGGATCAACAACCGCTCTACCGGAGGATTTTCAGTAGTATTTACGAAACTCACAATACGGTCGAGGACACCGGCATTATTAAATACGTTC
>JAFIHK010000121.1 GCA_017848635.1 Bacteroidales bacterium
AACGATGAAAGTGATCCTGTTTCGGGGCACTTGTGGGGCGATGCGGCTGTTGCCTGGTTCGTCTCGAAGAGGCAGATTGCCGAAGGAGAGCCGTTAATTAAAGATATATATACAAAAGGGCTCGGACATGTTGGCAAAGGTGCTTTAGGGGTTAATCTCAGACCAAGGGTAGGAAGGGTTGTTATGCCCGATGGCAAGGATGTCTTTATTAATGCCTGTAAATACCTGACTGCTACTATAAGATTAATGGCAAAGAGAGCGGGGTGTGATCTCTCTGAGGTTTCGGGCATCATCTGCCATCAGGCAAACGCAAGAATAGTAGAGAATGTGAGAGATCAATTATCGTTACCGGAGACTCTTTTTTTAAACAATATAAAAGAGCTTGGTAATACAGGGTCGGCTGGATGTGCACTCGTTTTATCCCAAAATATTACAAATTTTAAGAAGAGCGATACAGTTATTCTCTCTGTTTTTGGTGGTGGTTACTCTTGTGGAGGAGCCCTGATTACCTTTTAGTTAGAAACTAATTTTCTTAAGTGATAAAAAATAATAGTTTAAAAATTGTTCAAAAAGGTTATGATATCTCAAAAAAATAATATCTTCGCAACTGTTATGAGATCGCAAAACTTACATATTGTAACCCTGCACCTGCTGGATATTAAATCTTAGGGGCAGTTTACGGTATGTACCGATAATAAGTAAAATTGTAAGGCTGCCCCACAAGGGCAGCCGTTTTTGTTAATATTATGGAAAAATTATTTGTATTTGACACTACTTTGAGAGACGGGGAGCAGGTTCCCGGCTGTCAGCTTAACACTATTGAGAAGATAGAACTTGCCAAGGCTCTCGAAATAATGAGAGTGGATGTTATTGAATGTGGATTTCCGGTATCCAGTCCCGGCGATTTTAACTCAATTGTAGAGATATCTAAGGTTATAAAAGATTCTACAATTTGCGCCCTGACAAGGGCTGTTGAAAACGATATAGATGTTGCCGCTGATGCTCTGCACTTTGCAAAACGTAAAAGAATTCACACCGGAATCGGAACCTCCGACTCCCATATAAAATATAAATTTCAATCAAACAGGGAGGAGATCATCGAGAGGGCTGTCAAAGCAGTGAAGTACGCCAGACGCTTTGTTGACGATGTGGAGTTTTATGCAGAAGATGCAGGAAGAACCGAAAATGAGTATCTGGCAAGAGTCATAGAGGCGGTTATTGCTGCAGGGGCAACAGTCGTGAATATTCCGGACACTACCGGTTACTGTACACCATATGAGTACGGCGAGAAGATCAAATTCCTGGTTAATAATGTTCCCAATATCGATAGAGCTGTAATATCAACTCACTGTCATAATGATCTGGGAATGGCAACAGCCAATACGCTTGCAGGTGTAATTAATGGTGCCAGACAGGTAGAGGTAACAATAAACGGAATAGGAGAGAGGGCCGGTAATACTACAATGGAAGAGGTAGTTATGGCTATAGAGAGAAGAAAAGATATCCCTGTTTATACAGATATTGACACTAAAATGATCATGAAGAACTCCCGTCTCGTTTCTACACTAATGAGAATGCCCGTTCAACCTAACAAGGCTATTGTAGGGAGAAATGCTTTTGCGCACTCATCGGGGATACACCAGGATGGAGTGTTGAAAAACAGGGAGAGTTATGAGATTATCGACCCGGCAGATGTTGGGGTCAATGAGTCTACAATAGCTCTTACTGCCAGAAGCGGCAGGGCAGCACTTAAGCACCACTACACCAGGCTGAATATTGAGTTATCCTCAGAGGAGCTTGATCATGCCTATGAGAAGTTCTTACGTCTGGCCGATGTAAAGAAAGACATCAACGATGATGACCTGCTTGTAATTGTAGGAGTGAACAGAACATCTCAGTCACAAAGAATTAAACTGAAATTTCTACAGGTTGTATGTGGAAAATCCTCTGTTCCGATGGCAACGGTTAAGCTAATTATAGATGGTGAAGTAGTAACTGCGACCAGTTCGGGCAACGGACCGATTGATGCAGCCTTTAATGCAATCAAGAGCCTGGTACATCGCAAAATTGTTCTTGAAGAGTTCCTGGTTCAGACAATTACCAAGGGGGCAGATGATGTCGGGAAGGTTCATGTCCAAATTGAAAACAGGGGAAATCTCTATTATGGATTCTCTGCAAATACCGATATTATAACAGCATCTGCCGAAGCTTTGGTAGCTGCAATCTCAAAAATAATCTGATATGGGAAAAACAATCGTAGATAAAATATGGGAGTCACATATTGTAAGTGAAATAGAGAATGGCCCATCTGTACTCTATATCGACAGACACTTTATTCATGAAGTAACGAGTCCGCAGGCCTTCTCGGGGCTGGATAAAAGGGGACTGCCCGTTTTTCGCCCGGGAAACACATTTGCCACTTGTGACCACAATGTCCCTACTAAAGACCAGGAGAAGCCGATTCGTGATGAATCATCAAGGATTCCGGTTGAAAAACTGGCTCAGAATACTCAAAAACATGGGATAAGCTACTTCCCGTTAGGTCACAAAAACAATGGAGTCGTTCATATTATTGGACCTGAGCTCGGACTTACGCAATGCGGTATGACGATTGTTTGTGGCGATAGTCATACATCCACACACGGAGCTCTTGGAAATATCGCTTTTGGAATTGGTACCAGCGAAGTAGAGATGGTACTTGCAACTCAGACGCTTTTGCAGAAGAAACCTAAGCAGATGCTTATTAAGGTTGAGGGAGCTCTTGCCAGTGGAGTATGTTCAAAGGATATAATACTCTATATAATATCAAAGCTGGGAACCTCTTCAGGAACGGGTTATTTTGTCGAATTTTCCGGAAGTACAATATCTGCACTCTCAATGGAGGAGAGAATGACAATATGTAATATGAGCATTGAGATGGGTGCAAGGGGAGGTATCATAGCTCCGGATGAGGTTACAATTGAATATCTTGAGGGGCGTGAATTCTCTCCAAAGGGTGAAAATTGGAAAACTATGAGCAGGCAGTGGTTGAGCTTAAAAAGCGATGAGGATGCTCATTTTGATGTTGTCCACATTTTTAATGCTGAGGAGATTGAACCTATGATTACCTACGGCACAAATCCGGGTATGGGGATCCCTATCGGCTCGAGAGTTCCGTTGATAACTAAAGAGTCATCGCAGGAGGCCTCTTTTATGAAATCGATTGAATATATGGGCTTTGAGATGGGGGAGAGGCTAATTGGTAAGGCCATTGATTATGTATTCATTGGAAGTTGTACTAATGGAAGAATTGAGGATTTCAGAGCATTTGCTTCTATTGTAAAAGGCAGAAAAAAATCACCGGATGTAGTGGCGTGGCTTGTGCCCGGATCGAAAAGAGTCGAAGGGCAGATAGAGAAGGAGGGTCTTGGTGATATTTTACGAGAGGCAGGGTTTGAAATCAGAGAACCCGGTTGTTCTGCCTGTTTAGGAATGAACGAGGATAAAGTTCCGGCAGGAAAATATGCCGTGTCTACATCCAACAGGAATTTTGAAGGCAGACAGGGGCCAGGTGCAAGAACCATTCTTGCCGGGCCTTATGTGGCTGCAGCAGCAGCAGTAACAGGAGTTATAACCGATCCAAGAGAATTTTTATAATATGAGTTTTGAAAAATTTGAAGTGAGAGTCTCGACCATTAAGGTCCTTCCTCTCGAAAATATCGATACCGATCAGATTATTCCTGCCAGATTCCTTAAGACAACAACAAGAGAGGGTTTTGGTGATAATCTTTTTTATGACTGGCGCTATAATTCAGATGGATCTAAGAACGAGTCATTTGTTATTAATAGCGTAGATAATGGAGCAAAATTTTTAGTGGCCGGAAGAAATTTCGGATGCGGATCCAGCAGAGAGCATGCAGCATGGGCTCTGTACGATTATGGATTCAGAGCAGTAATCTCCTCATTTTTTGCAGATATCTTCCGTAATAATGCACTAAACAACGGACTTTTGCCGGTTCAGGTTTCGGATGAATTTCTCTCTAAGATCTTCAGTGAGGCAGATAGTGATATTAACGCACAAATTGAGATAAATTTGAAAGAGAGGAGTGTAAAGATTTTAAGCACAGGAGAGTATGAACTCTTTCCTATTGATGATTATAAACAGAGTTGCCTTATTAATGGTTACGATGATATTGATTTTCTATGTGCTCTGAAAAACAAAGTTGAAGATTTCGAAAACAGGAGATAATATGAAAAAGAGAGTTGCAGTTCTTCCGGGAGATGGTATAGGTCCGGAGATTATTGAACAGTCAATCAAAGTTTTAAAAGCAATTGAAAATAGATTTGGCCACCAGTTTGAACTTGTATATGGAGATATCGGAGCATGTGCCATAGATAAATACTCCGATCCATATCCTGAACTGACTCATAAAATATGCCTTGAGAGTGATGCTATCCTTTTTGGAGCAATAGGTGATCCAAAATATGACAACGATCCAAAGGCCAGAATAAGACCAGAACAGGGTTTGCTTAAGATGCGCAAAGAGTTGGGATTGTATGCAAACATTCGTCCTGTTCAGATTTACAAATCTCTTTCACATAGATCTCCTTTAAAGGAGGAGAAGATTGAGGGGGTGGACCTTGTGGTTGTGAGAGAGCTTACCGGTGGTATCTATTTTGGAGAGAAGGGTCGTAAAAATGGTGGGAGAGAGGCATTTGATAACTGTACATATTCCGATTATGAGGTTGAACGGATTGCAAGATTGGCGTTTGAATTGGCTGCAAAACGTAAAAAAAGGGTGACACTCGTAGATAAAGCGAATGTGCTTGAAACTTCAAGATTATGGAGAGAGGTGGTTACTGAGGTTCATAAAGAGTATTCTGATATATCACTGGATTATCTGTTTGTAGATAATGCAGCAATGCAGCTTGTAACAAATCCTGCCAAATTTGATGTTATTCTTACCGAAAATATGTTCGGAGATATTCTAAGCGATGAGGCATCTGTACTGAGCGGCTCAATCGGGCTGTTATCATCTGCCTCATTCGGAGAGAAATCACCTCTTTTTGAACCTATTCACGGCTCTTATCCGCAGGCAGCGGGAAAGAATATAGCAAATCCAATTGCTACAATACTCTCTCTTGCAATGATGTTTGAATATTTTAATGCGACAGATGAGGCAAAAATTATAAGGGAAGCTTGTGCATGGATTATTGAAAAGGGCTACCTTACCGAGGACCTCTCAGATAAAAAAATCTCCTGCTCAACAAGTGAAACAGGAGATTATATCGTAAACTATATCAGTTTATTATAAATTGAAAGCGTAGTGCAGGAGGTAATATATTCCTCCAGAAATCAGCAGTGTTGCAGGAATAGTAAATATCCATGCATAGACAATATTTTTTGCTGTTGCCCATCTTACCGATGAAAATCCTTTAGTAACACTCACACCGATTATTGATCCGGTAATTGTGTGGGTGGTACTTACCGGGATTCCGAGAAAACCTGTGAAAATGAGCGTAAATGCTCCTGCTGTCTCAGCTGAAAATCCCTGTACAGGTTTAAGTTTGGCAAGACCATCGCCCAATGTCCTGATCACCTTCCATCCTCCGGTTATTGTGCCGGCAGCAATTACTGAATAACAGGTAAATATGAGCCAACCAGGAACATGAAAATCTTTTGTTGGATCGTATAGATAAGCTGATACAAATTCATTTGTTCCGGCAACACTAAAGAGGAGAATTGCAATTATACCCATTGTCTTTTGAGCGTCATTACCACCGTGTCCCAGACTGAATATGGCAGACGAGAATAGTTGCATTACCTTGAATATACCCTCAACCTTTTGAGGATGTTTTCTTTTAAATATCCTCATCGTTAGAGCCATCATAAAGAAGCCTAAGATCATTCCAATTAAAGGAGAGAGTACAATGAAGAGAGCAATTTTAAATATTCCGGTTGCAAAAAGTGAGGTTGATCCATATACAAACCATACCGGACCAATCAACCCTCCGATTAGAGCGTGAGATACGCTGATAGGCATTCCGTAGTGGGTACAGATATAAACCCAAATTACAGCTCCAATGAGGGCAGAAAGAATCAGATATGGATTAACAACGGCTGGATCTACTATACCTTTTCCCATTGTATTGGCAACGTGTATTCCGAATATAAATACAGCTGCAAAATTCCAGAACGCAGCCCAGAAAACAGCAGCAGTAGGGGAGAGAACCTTTGTTGACACTATTGTGGCAATAGAATTTGCCGCATCATTCATTCCATTAAGAAAATCGAACAGAAGTGCCAGAATTATTCCAATTATTACTATTGTAAGCATCAGGCAAAAGTTATGCGGATTTTACTATTAATGAGCGAATTGTGTCGCTGATGTCTTTTGCTCTGTCAGTTGTGTCTTCCAAAGCTTGAACTATGTTTTTATGTTTAACAAGTTCAATGGCATCGGTCTCATTATGAAAAAGATTACTGATAAAGCTCTCATAAAGGTCGTCAACTTTATGCTCAATCTCTTTAATCCTTAAACACTGCTTAAGAACATATTCGCTGTTTCTCGATAAATTTTCAAGCTGCTTGATTATATCGGTAAGAACCATAGCGTCCTCCTTGATCAGGTCAACGATAGTAACATCCTCCTCGTAAGTGCTTTTAGGATGGTACATCACTTTTTTACGAGAGCAGTCGTGAATATGATCCAGGAAGGTATCAATTCTTGATGCAAGAATGTGAATATCCTCTCTGTCAAAAGGAGTTACAAAGGTTTTGTTAAGTTCGTCATAAATCTTTGCAGTAATGTGATCGCCTTTACTTTCGAGAATTTTTATCGCTTTGTAATACTCGCCCTGATTCTCATTATTGTTGTCTCTGAATTGAGTAACTAAGATATCGGCGGCATTGCAAATATTCTCCATCTGGTCGATGAACAGAGGGTAAAACTTCTTCTCTTTTACCACAAAAAGTTGAAAAAATCTATCAATTTTCATTTGTTAAAAATTTTAACAAAATTACGACATTGCCTTAAATCTGTCAGTTGAATCACAGATTTAAGGCAAGAAAATTAACGAGATTTTAACAAGTTGTTACATTTATTTATTTTAAAATAGAGTAAGACCTTTTGATAAACCTATTAAGGCTCTCTCCCTTCAAAATATTATTGGATAAAAGAGATAGGTCACATAATTGATTTATTAACACATTAGATTTTGCAAATTCTTTAATTGTCTCCCTCTTTCTGTTCTCAATCTGTTCAATCTCCTTTTCGAGCGATGAGATACGGTCACGATCTTCGGTTGTAACCTCTTCCGGTTTTAATTTAGCACACTTCTCTTTCAGTACTTTAAGCTCACTCTCAGGATTGCTTGCATCCTTCTCAATTTGAGAAAGAAGGTCACCTATCTGCTCTTCTTTGGTTTCAAGTATCGCAGATATTACCGGGCTAGATGAGTTTACTATTACATTATACGACTCCGGAAGTTGACCGTAAAAGTTCATTCCACCGTTAAGCGCAGCCATCTCACGGTAACGTCTCATAAATTCCGACTGAGTTATAATAACGGGAGCACTCTCCTCTCCCAGGTTTTCCACACTTACTCCAAAAGTAGCATATGTAGGATAAACAGACTCAAAGGCTTTCGATAGAAAGTTAGTATCACTTTCACTCAGGTTATTTGCCGGAGTCTCCTCTTTCCTGATTATCTTGTCTATATAATCCGAATCTACTCTGCTGAATTTGGAATCTTTGAACTTAGATTCCAGCAGGTTAACATAGTGAGAGTCCAGCTGACCATCGAATATCAGTACATCATAACCCTTTGATCTTGCAGACTCAATATATGAGTACTGTGCCTCCTTATCGGTTGTATAGAGATATACCAGGCGCTTCTCCTTGTCAGTTTGATTAGGCTCGATTGCCAATTTGTACTCTTCAAAACTGAAATATTTATCGTCGCAGTTTTTAAGGAGGGCAAATTTTTCGGCTCTTTCATAGAATTTATCATCACTGAGCATACCATATTCGATAAAAAGCTTAAGATTGTCCCATTTATCCTCCAGGCTCTTCCTCTCATTCTTGAATATCTCCTCCAATCTGTCAGCCACCTTCTTGGTAATGTGTGCCGATATCTTTTTGACATTTGAGTCACTTTGCAGATAGCTTCTTGAAACATTGAGTGGTATATCCGGAGAATCAATCACTCCGTGAAGCAGGGTGAGAAAATCGGGAACAATATTCTCCACCGAATCTGTTACAAATACCTGGTTACAGTACAGCTGAATTTTGTTTCTGGATATTTCGAGCTTCTCCTTAATCTTTGGGAAGTATAGAATGCCTGTCAGGTTAAATGGAAAATCCACATTCAGATGTATATAAAAGAGGGGATCCTCCTGCATAGGGTAGAGCTCCCGGTAGAAATTCATATAATCCTCCTCTTTCAGCTCCGACGGTTTTCTTGTCCAAAGAGGTGATACATTGTTAATTATTTTATCTTTTCCGGTCTCAATCTCTTTTCCATCTTTCCACTCCTTCTCCTTTCCGAAGGCTATTTCAACAGGAAGAAATTTGCAATATTTTCCAAGCAGATAGTTGATTTTTGACTCTTCGGCGTATTCGGCATTCTCGTCGTCAAGGTAGAGTGTCACTGTAGTACCGCGCTCCTTCCGTTTACCCTTTGTAATGGAGTAGTTAGGATCTCCGTCGCAACTCCACTTTACCGGAGTTGCCCCATCTCTCCAAGACAGTGTATCTATTTCCACCCTTTTAGATACCATAAATGATGAGTAGAACCCAAGGCCAAAATGACCTATAATATTGTTTAGCTGGTCTTTATATTTATCAAGAAACTCTCCTGCACTTGAAAATGCAATCTGGTTAATATACTTCTGAACCTCCTCTTCGGTCATTCCAATTCCATAATCGGAGATCGAAATTGTGCGGGCATCTTTATCTGCAGATACTCTTATTGTGGTTTCACCTACCTCTCCCTTAAGCTCTCCCTTCATTGCGAGAGCCTTAAGTTTTTGTGTAGCATCTACTGCGTTTGATACAAGCTCCCTTAAAAATATCTCATGATCCGAGTAGAGAAATTTTTTGATAATAGGGAAGATGTTTTCAGTGGTAACTCCAATTGTTCCTTTTTGCATATATCTTTAGTTTATTGATTTCTGAGTGCTCAAAAATCAAAGAACATACCAAATAAATAATTAGTTAAAAATCTGCCAAGTTGGCACACTTACCTGTTTTGGAAGAAATCTGTTATAACTTTAATTATATTATCTATTTGAGGCTGAGCTTTTAGAGCCTCTATCGGGAATCCAAGTGCAACAGATTTATAGTCGCTTCCTTTGTAAGCAACTCCTGCAGATACATTGCCGTCGGCATATCTGAAAATTGTCCAGGCATTCTCTCCCGATGGCTCAATACCATCCGGAGCCTCTACCAGGTACTTAGTTTCATTAGGTGTTCTGAAGAATGAGTACTCACCGGAAATCATATATGGGTTTGGTACCGATTTTACAACACCTGTATTGCTGGCATTATTTGTTCTCCATTCGTATTTCAATACCTTTTTTGCAAATTCTTTTCCCTCTTTGTCAATTCCGAAGTTATCACACAAATCGGTACCGATATTTGCTCCGGATACTATAATGTTGACACCTTTTGAGGCATCCTCAGATATGCGGCTCTTAATCTTATCGGTAAAGACAGCAAATTTAAGGGGAGTGTGTCCTCTGCCTACAGATGTCTTCAACTGCTTACCCATTATCATATCCAGAATGTCATATTTACTGCCTGACATATCTCCATCTTCGAATGACTCTCTGCTGCATGAGATATAACTGTAGGATGCTTTTGCAAATGCAATACCGTGAATTACAGGGAAATCAAATGTGTTTCCTGCAATTACCATATTTGCGTAATCTGTATAAGATGATCCGAATCCGGGCGCATCATCATCCATCCACGGAATTTTTCTTCTGAAATCGTACTGGTAACCAATGAATGAAATATCTTTAATATATGGAACACCCTCATCTACAACATTATTAAAACCGGCAAGAAGAGTATCTTTACTTTCAAAGGTTGCAGGTGCAGATACTTTTGTGAATCCGTTAACTATCAATACTTTTCCTTTTGATTGAGGTGCGTTGTAAACACTAAGTACCTCAGACGGGAAGCTTATACCACCCTTATTTACTGCAGCTATCTTGTAGCTGTATATTTTACCGGCATCTATTTTGGAAGAGTATTTATTATCTAGCACTAATGTTCCGTTGTCAAATCCTGCAGAATCAATTCTGGTATAAACAACATAGGCATCTGGTTGAGCTGTAGGCTCCAGAGAATCAGTAGTCGGTAACCAGGATAGCGAAACAACATCCCCATTGACATCAGCCTTAAATTTTCTGACAGGAAGTGGTTGAACAACATAGTCAAACCCTTCGGTTGTTGCAAAATATTTGAGCATTCCCTTATATATTGCTCTACTTACAGTAAACCTGAAATTTGGATCAAGACCATATTTCATGTCGGCAAAATTTTGATGGGAGAGGAATTCAAGTAGCATTGCCGGCACCTTTGGACTTCTTGATTCTGCATAGACCCTGTCCCAGATACCTCTTCTCTGCCATATTGGTTCATACTCCTTCCTCACATCATCTACTATCTGTGATTGAATGAATTCGGTCAGATATCTGCTGTATAACCTTGGTTTGCCATCGGGGAAAAATAGTTCGCCGTTAGAATTTCTTGTATATATCCCGAGTGTTCCGATAATTGAATCATTTAGTGTAGTTCCGGCATCTGTGTGAAATGCAAAAGAGAGATCAAGAGGAATTCCGTAGCCCTTTTCGGTAGGATTTACTTTGGATCCTCCGCTTAGTACATTCACCCATCTACCTCTGGACATATAGTCGTCATTGTAATCATTTGCATTTTTTGTAGCAGAGTATACTGTGTCTGAAAATCCGGCCCACTGGAGCCAATATCTGGCACCTTCGGTAAATCTTGGCATACCACTTATCTGCGCTTCAACACTAAATGGAATTTTGATTTTTTGAATAGGCTCATTAGATGAACTCTTTCTGTTTTGTTCAATTCCCTCTTCAGATGGTTTTCTTGCAATATTTCCCATCCCGCCGCCAAATTTTACGGCATCGGCAGTTACAAACTCTCCCTTTTTCTCTGTTAAGTTACTTAGTCTCACATATTGTGTATCTCCTGCACCCTTCATAAACTTGAATGTACCGAGATATACCCAGGTGCTGCCGCCGATTTTCTGATTTACTTTATATTTTGTTATACCTCCCGCATGGCTTATTTCATAAATAGCAGATTCACTGCTTTTTGGAAGAGATTTATAAGAGACATAAACTGCATATTCGCCGCTTTCGGGAACAGATGGCCTCCAGTAAACATAACCGGCTTCGCCCTCCTTAATTGTTTCAGAATAAATTGCGCTTCCGGCCTCGAACGGATTTTCACCGGTAAGATAAATATCTTTTGTCTTTGCAAAGCCGGTTCCTTCGGCTGTTTGCCACTCATTTTTACCGTTAATTGCCGAGAAACCTGTATATGGAGAGTCGTTATCTACAATTACCTCATATTTTTGAACATCTCTCTCTCTTGGCAGATATAGATTTGCTCCCGCATTTTCCAGCATTGGAACAAGGAACGGGAGTACGTAAGATTGTGTATATAGGTCCTCTACGGTCTGGAATAGTTTGGCCCTCTGCCACTCCCAGCGAAGTAGTTTCTGTTCATAGTAGAATCCGTGGCTCTGCCACATTGCTATATTTTTATTATTCAGGCCTTTCTCAATTTTTACAGGTGAGGATATATCTTTTTTTACGAATACAGGGTCGGAGTGTTTTATCTTTTTACCATCTCTGTTTAACTTATGACTAGGTTGCTGAGATGGCGCAACAAGGTTTTCAAGTTTAACACCTGTGCAGGATATAACAACTTTTTTGATCTTTGGATCGGAAGAAGTAACTGCTTCAACCATTGAGTAGATCTTTGCAACATCATTGCTATACAATGGATATTCAGCTAGTTGAGAAGTAAAGTTGATATATAGAACCTTTTTGACAAGCTCTATTGATTGTACAGAGATTTTACCTCCGACATAAGCTCTTCCTTTAAACATTAGCTGTAACGAATCTGATACACTTTTAAATGAATCGGCCGTAACAGATTGACCAATAGCTTTTACGGGCATTATAAATGCAATTGCCAGTAATAGAATTAAACCAGTTTTTTTCATAATTACATAGAGATATATGGAAAACAAAACTAAGGAAAAAAGATTTAGATTCTCATTGTTATTGCCTTTTTTAAAATAACTTTGTGAGGGATAAACCTTACTAAAATGAAACTTAGATTATTATTTTTAACCGTTGCGATACTCTCTCTGTCGCAATTCTCATCTGCACAACAGGTACAAACCGGCGATACTCAGTCAAGGGGATACATCGTTAAGGTGGGAGATATTGCTCCCGATTTTGAAATTGAATTGACAAATGGTCAAAAATTTATGCTCTCTTCCTTGAGGGGAAAAGTTGTTATGCTTCAGTTTACAGCAAGCTGGTGCAGTGTTTGTCGCAAGGAGATGCCTCATATTGAGAGTGATATATGGCTCAAACATAAGGATAACAAAAGTTTCGCCCTATTTGGGATAGATTTAAAGGAATCTGCCGAAATTACCGATAAGTTTGCTGAGAGTATGAAAATCACATATCCTCTCTCTTTAGATTTAAAAGGAGAGAAGTTTGCTCTCTACACCGAACCAAATGCAGGTGTAACCAGAAACATAATTATCGGAAGGGACGGAAGGATTATTATGCTCACAAGACTCTACGATGAAAAAGAGTTTGCAGAAATGGCCAATTTAATAACAAAAGAGCTCTCAAAGTAATATTATGCAAAGACTATCATTAGCAAATACCCCTACTAAAATATCCAAGTTGGAGCGATTATCCTCTGAATTGGGTAAAAATATCTGGATTAAAAGAGATGATCAGACAGGAACTGAAATCTCCGGTAATAAGATACGAAAACTTGAGTACTCACTGAAGCAAGCAATAGATCAGGGTTATGATACCGTAATCACATGTGGCGGTCTTCAGTCAAACCACTGCAGGGCTACTGCCGCTGCTGCTGCTCAAATAGGGATGAAGAGCATTCTTCTCCTGAGAGTAACCGATGGTACAAAAATAGAGGGTAACTACTTTCTTGACAAGATCCTAGGAGCCGAAGTGATATTCTGTACACCCGAAGAATATAGATTCTCCCGCAACGATATAATGAACTCAATTGCTTCCAAAAGGGCTGAATCGGGTCAAAAGGTATATGTTATTCCCGAAGGTGCATCCAATGGAATAGGTTGTATGGGTTACTACTCATGTTACGAGGAGATTTTGGAGCAGGAGAGAGCAATGGGTGTCGTATTTGATGATATTGTAGTTGCGACTGGATCGGGTGGAACCTATACGGGACTGGTTCTGGCAAACAAAATACTTAAAGGTGGAAAAAGGATTACCGGTTTTACGGTATGCGACGACGCCGAATATTTTACCAATGTTTCACTGACTATTGGAAAAGAGGCTCTTGAGTATATTGGTGTCAACTGTGAGCTTGAACAGAGTGATATTCACTATAATGACAAATATTCAGGAATAGGATATGCATTAAGTACTCCTGAAGAGTTGAACTTTATTGCAAAGATAGCATCGCTTGAGGGTTTGATACTTGACCCTGTCTATACAGGTAAGGCAATGAAAGGCTTGTATAGTGAAATAAAATTGGGAACCTTCGGAGATTCCAAAAACATTTTGTTTATTCACACCGGAGGATTATTTGGACTATTCCCTAAACAAAATGATTTTATTTTTTAAAAAAATTTAACTGCCCGATGTAACTTTTCTGAAAAATGAATGTCAAAGAATTGAGAAAAGTAAATCTGGTTTAGTATTTATGGTAGAGAAAAGGCTGTCCTGGTTAATGGGCAGCCTTTTATTCTTTAACATTGTCTAATCTCTCTATCTCTTCATATAGCTATATCTGGGATCACTCATTGAGATCAAGGTCTCTTTAATTGTCCTTGGACTTACCCAACGAATCAGATTAAACTCTCCTCCGGCTTTATCATTTGTTCCTGAAGCTCTTGCTCCTCCGAAAGGCTGCATACCAACAACAGCTCCCGTAGGCTTGTCGTTAATGTAGAAATTACCTGCAGCATATCTTAGTTTTTCGCAAATTGAAGCAACAGCCAGTCTGTCTCTTCCGAATACAGCACCTGTTAAAGCATATGGAGAGGTAGTATCACATAACTCAATTGTCTCGTCCAATTTGCTGTCTTCGTATACATAAACAGTCAGAACAGGACCGAAAATCTCCTCCTGCATGCTTTTAAACTTAGGGTTGGTTGTCAGAATCAGGGTGGGTTTTACAAAATATCCGATGCTCTTATCATATGTTCCTCCGAATATTATCTCTGCTTCATTTGACTGTTTGGCAAATTCTATATAAGAGACAATATTATCGAATGATTTTTCATCAATAACAGCATTTATAAAATTGTTGCTATCCATAACGTCTCCCATTTTTACAGTATTACTCCACATCTCCAATTCGCTCTTTATTTCGCTCCAGAGAGATTTTGGAACATACATTCTGGAAGCAGCAGAACACTTTTGCCCCTGGAACTCAAATGCACCTGCAAAAGCGCTGGCAGCTACCTCCTTAGCAGGAGCAGATGGGTGTACAAAAATAAAGTCTTTACCACCTGTCTCTCCGATTAATCTGGGATAGCTCTTATATTTTGGCAGATTTGCTCCGACTTGAGACCATAATCCGTTGAATGTAGAGTTTGAGCCGGTAAAATGGATGCCGGCAAGATGCTCTGAATCTATTACATGCTTTCCAATCAATGCGCCACTTCCGCATAGGAAGTTAACAACTCCGTCGGGAAGTCCTGCTTCAATAAATACCTTCATTAAATAGTAATTAGATAGTATTGCAGTAGTAGCAGTTTTCCAAACAGTGGTATTACCCATCATTACCGGGGAGAGATTAAGATTGGAGGCAATTGAGGTAAAATTGAACGGACTTACGGCAAATACGAACCCCTCAAGAGCTCTGTACTCCATACTGTTTATCTGGTTTGAGGCAGATTTTGGCTGCGATTCATATATCTCATTGGCAAATGATACATTGTAGCGAAGAAAATCAATAGTTTCACATGCAGAATCAATTTCGGCCTGGAAAATATTCTTGCTCTGGCCTAGCATTGTAGCCGCATTAATTACAGGACGATATTTTGTTGCTAACAACTCTGCAATCTTAAGCATTATTGATGCCCTAACTCTCCAGTCTGTTTCTGACCATATTTTGTGGGCTTTCACTGCTGCATCAACGGCCATTTTTATCTCTTTTTCACCGGCTTTATGGTAAATTGCAAGGACATGGCCGTGGTTATGAGGCATCACAACCTTCTCAGTATTACCGGTGCGGATCTCTTTTCCGTCAATAATCAATGGAATTTCGACAACCATTGAAGATTGTCTTTGAAGTTCCGATTCGAGTGCAACTCTTTCGGGACTTCCAGGTAAATATCCCAAAACCGGTTCATTGCTAGGCTTTGGGAAATTAAAAATCGAGTTATTCATAATTATAAAATGTTTTATAAACAAAAATACTAAAATTAATGCAACATTTTTAGCCCAAACATCGTCTTAGAGATAAATAAAAATAATAGTGCAATGAAAAAATTATTATCTGTTCTCTCAATTTTACTTTTTGCTGCCACATTGTCCGCACAAACTGTAAAGCCTTTCAAAGTGTCGGGCTTTAATGCCATTGATGCTTCAGGTGTATATAATATTGAAGTGGAAAAATCCTCTTCTGAATATTTGAATATAGAGACTCAGTTTGAACTTATGAAGTATGTTCAGGTAAGAGTTAAAGATGGAGTTCTTGTGCTCTCACTTAATACCGACGATATGCCAAGGTCTCTTAAGCGTAACACCCCGGAGATTAAAGCAAAAATAGGAATGAAGAGCCTTAACAAAATTAAGCTCTCGGGAGCTACCAGAATTCTTGTAAAATCTAAATTTACATCATCTGATTTTAAAGTATATATGAGCGGTGCTTCGGCAGCAGATATTCCTCAGTTGGAGGCAGGCAAATTAAGCCTCGATTTGAGTGGCGCCTCAAAACTTAAATTCAGTGCCAGTGGCGATTTTGTTGGTATTGATGTTTCAGGGGCATCCTCTTTAGTAGCTAATCTATCTTACTCAGAATTAAATAGTGAGATTTCAGGAGCATCCTCAGCAAATATTTCAGGATCAGTTAAAACTGCGACCGTAGCCAGTTCTGGTGCAAGTTCTGTTAAAGCAGAAACTTTGAACAGCGATTTAGTAAAAGCAAGTGCCTCAGGAGCTTCAAAGCTTATTGTAGGTAGAGTTAAAGAGCTCGAAGTTAAAGCATCAGGAGCCTCATCCGTAAGATTTTACGGGAAACCTGTGGTAAAGATGTGGGAGGTTTCGGGTGCCTCTTCGATAAAGCAGATGGATTAGTATTTCCGATTTATTCAAGTTTGCCGGTTCTCTCACCATTGAGCAGAGCCGGTTTTTTTTATACCTTTATGAAAAATTTATACGATGGATGCAAACAAACTTCATAAAGAATCAATAGTCCTTGATTCTCATTGCGATACTCCAATCAGGCTTTTGGATGGAATTGATATCAACCAACTTACAAATGATGGTCATGTAGATTTTCCAAGAATGAAAAAGGGTGGGGTAGATGCAATATTCTTTGTTCTATATACTTCAAATAAAATGGAGCCTGATTCTGCAACCAGGAGAGCTCTTCAAATGGCTGCCAAAATATACGATACAGTTGAGAACTCAAATGGGAAAGTGGTTATATCCACATCTGCCGAAGAGATAATTATAAATAAGAAGAGGGGAAAGCTATCTGTATTAATTGGAATGGAGAACGGCCTTCCAATACAGAAGGATCTCAGTCTTCTCAGAATTTTTTACGATCTTGGAGTACGATACATGACTCTTACCCACGCTGGTAATAATGAGATTTGTGACTCTTGTGCAACTAAGGAGAAAAGATGGAACGGATTGAGTCCTTTTGGTGTTGATGTTGTGAAGGAGATGAACAGGCTCGGGATGCTTATAGATGTCTCACATATTTCGGATGACGCTTTTTACGATGTCCTTAAATATTCAGATGCTCCGGTTGTAGCGACTCACTCTTGTTGCCGGGCAATCTGCAACCATCCAAGGAACCTTACCGATCAGATGATTATAGATCTAGCAGCAAAGGGAGGAGTTGTGCAGATAAACTTCTACCCGGCTTTCATAAACAGAGATTATGCAGATAAGTTCTTTCCTCTTTGTGATATATTTGAAGAAGCAGAAGCAAAATATAAAATAGATCCTGTTAAGTATAAAGATGAATATGAGGCGGCTAAAAGCGAGATGTTTAAAATTAAAAGACCATCTTACAAAGAGGTTGTTGACCATATCGACCATGTAGTAAAGTTGGTAGGAACTTCTCATGTAGGACTTGGATCCGATTTTGACGGTATAGAGGTGACACCTGAGGGATTAGAGGGGATCGATAAATTTGGTGTGATTACTAATGAGTTGATATTGAGGGGATACAGCGAGTCTGATATTAAGGGGATATTGGGCGGAAATTTTCTTAGAATTCTTCAATAAACATTTTATTATGAAAAAGATAGCATTGGTTACCGGGGCAACATCCGGAATAGGAGAGGCAACTGCATTAGGTCTTGCAAAGGCTGGTTATGATCTGATTATTACTGGAAGAAGAGACGCACTGCTATCCGAACTAAAAGAGAGAATTGAGAAGATTGATGAGTGTAAAGTATTGACTCTCTGTTTTGATGTAAGGATTGAGCAGGAGGTAAATAACCATTTACAGAGTCTCCCGGAAGAGTGGAGTAAAATAGATCTTCTGGTCAATAATGCAGGTCTTGCAGTTGGATTATCTCCTGTCAATGATGGTGTTATTGATGACTGGGAGAGGATGATCGACACAAATATCAAAGGATTGCTTTATGTTACAAGGGCACTGGTGCCACATATGATATCTAATGGAAAGGGACATATAATTAATATAGGATCAATTGCCGGAAAGAGTGTTTATCCAAACGGTAATGTCTACTGTGCAACGAAATATGCGGTAGATGCTCTCTCAAAAGGGATGTCCATGGATCTTGTCAACCACAATATTAAAGTATCTCAGGTTTGCCCGGGTGCTGTTGAGACAGAATTCTCAATAGTTCGTTTTAAGGGAGATAAAGAGAGAGCCGATAATGTTTACAAGGGATTTCAACCATTATCGGCAACCGATGTAGCCGATGCAATTGTGTTTATTGCAACTGCACCTGACCACGTTAATATAAGTGATATGGTTATAATGCCAAAGGCTCAGGCATCACCGGTTCAAATCTATAAAAAGTTGTAACTCTTTAGTATAGAGTCACATTTTTCTGCAGTCTGCTCTCGGTCTTTGTCATTTCGATTGGCAAATATCAGGAGCAGAATGTTTTTTGAAGGGTATCTGGCTGCGTAGATCTGAAACCCTCCATTGTCTCCGGTGTGATAAATCTTGTCGGGATAGCCCTCTCTTTTACTTATGAACCATCCATAACCATAATACTCACCTTTTAGAGGATCTATAACATTATGAGGGGAGTGAGCATCGTTTTTCATACTCTCACTGATTAATATATTATTTCTGAGAGCCTTCTCCCACTTCAAAAACTCATGAGTGCTTGTATATATTCCACCATCTGCTTTTGTCGCAAAGAAACTCTCCTCTCCATAATCATATTCCAGGAACCCTCCGGTACTATCCAGGATGTAACCGTGTGCCATTCCGGGAATTGACCTGCCATCCTCAAAATAGAGTGTTGTATTCATCGCTGCCGGGTCGAAAATTCTCTCCTTCATAAACTTTTCGAAATTCTCTCCAGAGGCTTTCTCAACTATAGAATACATAAGTTGGAATGTTGGATTCATGTACTCATATGATGTTCCTGGCTCAAAATTGAGTTTATCAAGTGTTTTTAAATATGAGTAGGACTCCTCATCTTTAGAGTATAATACAAAATCTCTGTCAGAACGATCTCGTGCATCGGGAATTCCGGAAGAGTGGGAGAGCAGATGCTTTAATGTTATTCTGCTATAAAAATCTGCTTTGAAGTCGGGAAACCATTTTTTTACAGGATCATCCAGGTTCAGCTTGCCCTCTTCGCTCAGAATCATCAGTGCTACTGCTGAAAACTGTTTTGAAACAGAGGCAATATTAAAAAATGTATTTCCGTCAATAGGAACTTTGGTGTTAAGATCTGCAATTCCAAACCCCTTGTCATATATTATAGAGTCACCCTCTACAAGGAGCACTGCAGCTCCGGGTTGCCCATCCTTATAAAGTGAATTAAAAAGTGAATCAAAAGAGTTGCTGAGAGCATCATATTTATCTACTCCTCTGTTGTTGCAAGAACTGAGTAAAGCCATAACTGAAATTAATAATAGAATTGACCGTTTCATTTTATTTAATTGTCAATAAGTTGAAGTCTTAAAAAATTGATTGCTTCAGCAGAGAATCTTTCAATATTACGAATACGATCTCCGGTTGAGATGAAGTTTCTTTCGCTGTTTGTGACTCCGTCGTAAAAACCGATCCATACACTGCCAACCGGTTTCTCATCGCTGCCTCCGTCAGGCCCGGCAATTCCGGTAACAGAGATTGAAAAATCACTTTTTGAGATTTCATGCACCCCTTTTGCCATTTCAGCTGCACACTCTCTGCTGACAGCTCCATATTTAACGAGTGTACTATCTGATACAGATAATAGATCCTTCTTTAATTCATTGCTATAGGCTACAACTCCCCCCTTCAAAATATCAGATGCACCAGGTATTGCCGTAAATAGGGATAAAATTTTTCCTCCTGTACAAGATTCGGCTATTGAGAGCGTTTTCCCCTTTTCCTTAAGAAGTTTAAAAACCTCATCCTGAAGAGTAGACTCTTCATATCCATAAATATGCTCCCCCAATAAATCACTTAGTGATCTGACTCTTTCATCAATCTCCTTATTACATCCCACACTTTTATCTCCATATACAGATAATCTCAATCTTATACCTGTAAGAGGATTGGGCAAATAGGCCAGCTTTATATATTCCGGTAGATCCAGTTCCCAATGCTCGATTTTTTTTGCCAATACAGACTCCGGGATTCCGAATGTCATAATTGTCTTGTGGAAGATTCCTTCAAGCTTTAAAGATTCATTTAAATGATTGATTACCTTTGGTAAAAGATACTCCATCTCATATGGTACTCCAGGTAGTGAGAATAGGAGTGACTCTCCAAAATCATTTGAAGATTTTATTTTAAAAAACATTCCGGGAGCAGTACCTTTTATATTTGTAAGGACTGTGCAACTATCGGGTACAGAGGCTTGTAATCTGTTTAAATCCAGTAACTCCATTCCGCGTCGCCTTGCAAACTCTCTAACGATTTCAAGCTGGGCTTCATTCTCGATATAAGATTTGCTTCCAGAGAGCTCTCTTAGCGCATCTTTAGTAATATCATCTCTGGTTGGGCCAAGGCCTCCGGTTACTATAACCACATTGTACTTATCGCACAATCTTCTCAAATTATCAATTATTTCAGCCCTATCATCTTTGATGGAGACCATAGTCTCTACTTTAACACCAATTCTGTTAAGAGCTTGTGATATTGCAGATGAGTTAGTATCAACTATCTGCCCAATGAGAATCTCATCGCCGATTGTACAAATGGCAGCACTATTCATTACCCCTTTGATAATTTTTTCAATATACGTTTTACTAATGAAGGTCCACTATATATAAATCCTGTATATATCTGTACTAAAGATGCTCCGGCATCTATCATCTCCTTGGCATCAGCCGGGGTCATTATACCTCCAACACCGATAATCGGGAGTTGCCCTTCAGTTTTTTTATGGATATAAGATATGGTTTCAAGACTCTTTTCAAAAAGAGGTCTTCCACTCAAACCACCAGTTCCGGCAGCATCTATTTCTTCTTTAGATGAAGTTAGGTTATCTCTTGATTTTGTTGTATTTGTGGCAACAATTCCATCCAGGCCTGATACTAATGTCAAATCGATAATTTCATCCAGTTGATCTTTTGGCAGATCTGGAGATACCTTTAATAAAATAGGGCGATACTCATCCAGGTATTTTCTTAAGGTAGTTAAACGGTCCACAATCTCAGACAAAGATGTAATATCCTGTAATTCAGTTAACCCCTTTACATTTGGACAAGATACATTTACAACGAAGTAGTCAACGAACTCGTATAGCGATGCAAATGTCTTCTCATAATCCAAAGGAGCATCACTATTCAATGTTGTATTATTTTTGCTTATGTTTCCTCCTATAATAAGTGTTGGTTTATCTCTTTTTAAAGATGAGACAACACTCTTTACTCCACTATTATTAAGCCCCATACGGTTTATAAGAGCTCTGTCTTTAACTAGTCTGAATACTCTTGGTCTGGGGTTGCCAATCTGCTCTTTTGGAGTTACAGAACCTATTTCGACAAAACCAAATCCGAAATTAGCCAGATCATTGTACATCTCGGCATTTTTATCAAAACCTGCGGCCATTCCAACAGGATTCTTGAATTTTATACCAAAGACCTCCCTCTCGAGAGAAGGCTTGTTATAGCAGTATAATTGTCTGATAATAAACCTTCCAAAAGGAATGTGTCTTAGAATAACAAGTAATTTTCTGACAATGCCGTGGGCTGTTTCAGGTGAAAAGGAGAATAGAATTGGTTTTAATAACTTGTACATAATTGAAAAATGTACGCAAAGATATAAATTAATCTGTTGAGATTAACTCTTCAAAACTTCTGTCTTCATATATTAGAATTATCTTTTTAACTCTTTTCTCAGGAGTTACTTTTACAGGCAGTGGTTCTGATTTACTCTCCACACGTGTTATATTTTCAGCAGTTACCTGTTGAGTAATAATTTTATGAGATTCATTTAGAGTATTACTTTGAGTAAATAGATCTCCCTTTACGCTCTCCTTAACAGGAGAGAGCTCTTTATATACCTTTCCCTTTCCTGTAATAAGCCAGTCAATATTGAGTAGGGGGTATTTCGACATAACTTTTTCTATGAAGTCGTAGCTTGGTTTATTTCTTCCTGACAATATATGTGAAATTCCTGATCGTTGAATACCTAATATATCGGCAAATCGCGCCGGAGTTAGCTGCTCCAGGCTTAAAAATTGCTCAAGACGCTCTTTCATATTTGTAAACTTTAGATTTACAAATGTAATATAAATTATGATTACATATGTAATTTATTTAATTTTACAATTGTAATCTCGATAATCTATTAAAGCCTATATTTAACCATATTATTCAAATATTTAAAGAGTAATTGAGTAACTATCTTTATATATAAACAATAAATAGATATAAATCATGTAACATATTGATATAAAGATATAAAAACATTAATTATACTCTATTTGACTATTAAATTAACAATTAATGGCTGATTTTGGGGGTTTACGGCTCTATTAAAAGTAAAGATAAATTGCATAAATAACTGGTAAACAATATAATAAAACATAAATATATTTTATCTATTAGCCATTTACAAATGTATAAATAAACAGATAAGTTACATGGCTTAAATGGTTACAAGAGTAATCATTATTGGTTATTAATGTAATTTACAACTGTAAACAATGCTCTGAAATTCAATTATTTTTAATTAAATGAATATTTATATAGTTTTGCACAAAATAATCGATTGTGAGGCCTGAAATAAAGATTAGCGACTATACATATATATTACCGGATGAAAAAATTGCAAAATATCCCCTCCCGGTAAGAGATGAATCAAAACTCTTAATTCTAAAAAACAGATCTGTTTCTGAATCTCAATTTAAAAATATCGGAAATTTTATTCCGGATGGATCGTTATTAGTGATAAATGACACCAAAGTAGTCCCTGCAAGATTAATCTTTAGAAAAGTGAGTGGTGCTTTTATTGAGATATTCTGCCTGGAACCTCACTCTCCTGTTGAATATAATCTCTCCTTTTCATCGAAGGGTTGTTCGGAATGGAGCTGTGTAATAGGTAATATAAAGCGTTTTAAGGATGGATATATCAGAATATATGGTGATTCAGAAGAGATTATCCATACAGATTTAAGGGCGACTCTATTAACCCGCTCAGGAAATGAAGCAATAGTCCGATTTGAGTGGAATCCGGAATATACTTTTGCTCAGATACTGGATATTTGTGGTAAAGTTCCCATACCACCATATTTAAAGAGGGATAGCGAATCGGAAGATATTGAGAGATATCAGACAGTTTATGCTATAAACAGAGGGTCTGTAGCAGCGCCAACCGCCGGTCTTCATTTTACCGATAATGTTCTTAATACGCTAAATAACAGAGGAATAAATATTGAGAGATTATCGCTTCATGTTGGAGCAGGAACATTTGTACCGGTAAAATCGGAGTTGGTTTCCGACCACATTATGCACGCAGAGCCTTTTACTGTCTCTCTCTCTTTTCTAAAGAGATTACGCTCTCAGTTGGGTTCCGGAAAAGTGGTTGCTGTTGGAACAACATCTGCCAGAACACTTGAAAGTCTCTACTACCTTGGATGCAGGTCTATTTCCGGTCAAAAGCCGGATTTTACAGATCAGTGGGAGCCTTATGAGTCAAGCTATGAAATATCTGTTGAAGATTCAATCAGCGCCCTTATCAAATGGGTGGAGGATAATGGTTTAAGTGAGCTTACCTCAAGAACCAGGATAATAATTGTTCCTGGTTTTAAATTTAGATTGACCGATATTCTTATTACAAATTTTCACCAACCTCAGAGTACTCTTTTACTTCTTATTTCGGCATTTATTGGAGAGTTGTGGAGAGAGGCATACGATTATGCATTAAATAACGGATTCAGATTTTTAAGCTATGGTGATAGCTCTATTATGTTCAGAAATTAGTAGATCAAGAGGTTAGTCTCAACGCATCATAATATTTAATAAGATGAAATCCCCAGCTAAGAAGCATCTGGCCTGATGATAGCATCACAGGTATAACATTGTTTATCTGACCTTCGGCAATTTTCAAATACTCTTTTCTGCCTGTATAGATGTACAGATTAATCAGATTGCCTGTCATTACTGAGTTTATAGATGGTAGTATCAGGTCTAGATTTGACTCTCTTCCAAATGGAAAAATGGACTCCTCTCCCTGTGATTTGGCAAACATACCGTTTTCTCTTTTATAAAATCGTGAAATAGCAGCATCTGTAAGAATTACAGCTTCGGCAAGATACTCCTCTCCGGCTGTTATTTCGTAAAATGTTAGTAGAGACTGTATATAATAGGTATAATCCGAAAGGGAGGCCCTCTCTCTTTTATCTTTTCCGCATAGGCATCTGCAGATAAGTTTATCTGATTCAAACACCTCGTTCCGTATATACTCAAATTTATCTTTTGCATATTTTAGCATATCGGAGTTATTCAGATATTTTGAAGCAAGTGCTATACTGTTTATTGCGTCACAATTGCTTGCCGTTATAAACCTCTTATCTTTAAAATATCCGGTATGCTCTCTTCTTCTTTTGGATAGTATATCTCTCTCCTCGGGAAAGAGTGCCGATGAGCTCTCAATTCCGTTTATCGGGAGCTGTTTTACATGTTCATCCAGATCCATATTGAAGCCTAAAGATCTGCCCACCTCCTTATAGTTTTCGGGAAAAAGATATTTAAGCTCCTTTATTGAATAAAAGTAGTAGTGAGAATCCTGAATAGGGGTCAAGAGTGTTACAGAATTACATATCCCTCCATCTGCCTCGTCCATCTCCTCTTTGATAAACCTGAAGATTTCATTTGCTGTAAATGCAAAAGTATCTTTATTAAAGTATTTGGATGCAAGGGCATAGAACATTAGGAACCGGGAATTTTCGGATAATCCCTTTTCAAATAGTGGTTTTAGACAACTGAAATCGGTCGCCTGACGGAATATTCCTCCATCTATAGGATCGAATACAGGAGAAAACTGAATGTGATTCAGATAGTTATAAATTATCTTCTCTATGTATTCGCTATCTTTGTAGTGAAGATACTCCAACAGATATATAAAATTCGGATCAGGTGTGTAGGGTTTTAATTTGTTGAAAAAGTACTCTGTAAAATCTATCTCCTCCCAGTGACGAAAGTAGTTGTCAATCACCTCTCTATTTATATTATTGGAGGATTCTCTTACTCTTACCTTTCCAACTTCGGAGAGTGTTTCGGAAAACTCTTCGGCAAGTTTTTGCAGAAGTTCTCTCTTCTCAATATTGGCAATGATTAGACTTTCGGAAATTTCAGCAAATTCTTCGGGGGTTATTGATGAGAATGCAAGGAGCGGTCTACGGTCGGGTAGGGCAATAATATTAATCGGTCCATATGAAAAGTCATTTTGCATATGTAAAAGGTCAAGCCCCAAAAGGAAAGTCTCCGGTTTCTCCTCTCTGTCTGCTATTATTGAAACAAAGTTGTTGTTAAGAATCTCTATTGTCTGCATGTCTCCGAAAAGGGTTGAAGAGAGCTCCCGATTCACAATATTTCCGATGTATCCGATATGTATAAACAGCAGTTTATTCTCTCTCTCCGCCTTCTTGATCAACTCGTCTGAAACAGCAAAATGCCATTTTATACCCTTGTTGACAAAGAGTTTTATATATGGTGATGTGATGTCATTCATCTTGCTTTATGAGTTAATTTGTATATATTTGTTCTCCCAAAAAAAACGGTATATGAAAAAAACCATAATCGATTTGTTTGAGGAATCGGTATCGAAGTACTCAAATAACACATTTATGCTTGAAAAGGTTCACGAATCTTTTCTACCTACAACATATGCCAAAACCAAAGAGCTTGCTCTAAATTTCGGTGCAGGATTATCTGCAATCGGTCTAAAGAAAGGGGATCATCTGTCGATACTTTCCGAGGGAAGAAATATGTGGATCATCGGCGAGCTGGCCCTCTTTTATGCCGGAGGGGTGAATGTTCCTCTCTCTATTAAACTGGAAGAGAGTAATGATTTGCTTTTCAGGCTTATACATGCCGATGTTAAGATTCTTTTAATATCTGCACGGCAGCTTTCCAAAATAAGAGCGATCAAGGATAAACTCCCTAATATAACCCACATTATTCTCTTCGATAAAATTGAGAAATATGAGGATCGTGAAGTATATTATGAGGATATTTACAAGTTGGGGGAGGAGTATCTGAAAAACAATCGTGTGTCATTTCTTGAGATTGGGAGATCGATCAGGAATGAAGATATTGCCACAATAACCTATACCTCGGGAACTACTGCCGATCCAAAGGGAGTTGTGCTTACTCATAGAAACTATACTGCCAATGTGGAGCAATCGCTCTCCTGTATCACTATTCCATCATCCTGGAGAATGTTGATTATCCTCCCGCTAGATCACTGTTTCGCACACGTTGTAGGTTTCTATATAATGATAGCATCCGGAGCAACTGTTGCGACAGTTCAGGCCGGAAAGACAGGAATGGACACTCTGAAAAATATTCCGATCAATATAAAGGAGGTAAAGCCACATATTTTACTTTCTGTACCAGCTCTGGCAAAGAGTTTCAGAAAAAACATAGAGAATGCGGTAAAGGCTAAAGGCCCTATTGTTGAGTCTATATTCAAGTTTGGTCTTAAATGCAGTTATATTTACAACAAAGATGGATGGAACAGAGGAAGCGGGCTCTCTTTTCTGTTATTTCCGATTGTATTTATAATTAAACGCTTAATATTGAAGAAGGTTGCAAGTGCAATGGGTGGAGAGCTACAGTTTTTTGTTGGCGGAGGGGCTCTTCTGGATAAGGAACTTCAACGTTTCTATTATGCTTTAGGTATTCCGATGTATCAGGGATACGGTCTTTCTGAGGCTACTCCGGTAATTTCTACAAATATTCCTGCCAGACACCGACTCGGATCATCAGGAATCCTTGTTAAGCCAATGGAGCTTAAAATTGTGGACGGCGATGGAAGGGAGCTGCCTGTTGGGAGCGCAGGAGAAATTGTAATTAAAGGAGAGAATGTCATGGCCGGTTATTGGAAAAATCCAAAGGCTACTGCTGAGACTGTAAAAGATGGATGGTTGTACACAGGAGACCTGGGTCATATGACAAAAGAGGGTTTTCTCTATGTTCAGGGAAGGTTTAAAAGTTTGCTAATCTCAAGCGATGGAGAGAAGTACTCTCCTGAGGAGATAGAGGAGATGTTGGTAAGCCAGTCAAAAATCATTCAGCAGGTGATGCTTCATAATAATCAAAACCCATATACAATTGCCGTAATTGTTGCAGATAGTTCATCTGCAAACAGCCGCGAAGAGCTTGTAAAGTTAGTATGGGATGAGATAGAGAAATATAAGGGTAAAGGAGTCTATTCCGGAATGTTTCCGGAAAGGTGGCTTCCGGCTACATTTATACTTGCCGATGAGCCATTTACCGAACAGAATAAAATGATTAATTCAACAATGAAAATGGTTCGTTCCAAAGTGGAAGAGGCCTATAGGGAGAGAATTGATTTTGCGTACACTCCTGAGGGAAAGAACATTTTCAATAAATATAATATTAAATGATACAGGATAAATTTGAAGATATTCGTCCATACATCGATAGCGAAATAGTTCCGGTAATGAAAAGGATCTCAAAACATCCTTTGCTGGATCCAATTCTTGCGTATCTATTTCCGGACAATGAGCCAAATGAACTCAGGAAACAGGTATCTTCAATTAAAAGCGTAGAGGAGTTTCAGGGCAAAATAATGCTTAGCTCCATACATTCGATTGTTTCAAAAACGTCTACAAGTTTAACTTACAGTGGATTAGAGAATATTTCGGGGGATAAGAAACATCTTCTTATATCTAACCACCGCGATATTATTCTCGATTCAGGTATTATTCAGGCAATATTTTATGATAATAATCTGCCCACTTCTGAAATGGCTGTGGGAGATAACCTTATAACTGAGCAGTTTATCGAAGATGTTGCAAGATCTAACAAGATGATTAAAGTTGTAAGAAGCACAAATCCTCGTGAACTATACAACTCATCTTCACTTCTTTCGGAGTACATTAGAAGTGTTATAACAGCAGGTAAGAGCTCAGTATGGATTGCGCAAAGGAACGGGCGTACAAAAGATGGAATTGATGTAACTGAACAGGGATTGCTCAAGATGTTTGATATGAGCGGTAACGGTAATTTTGTCGATGATTTTGATGAGTTGTCAATTGTTCCAATCTCAATTTCATATGAGTATGAGCCTTGTGATCATCTTAAAACCAGAGAGCTCTACATCTCCAGACGACAAAAATACGTCAAGGCAGCAGGAGAGGATATTGTCTCAATTTTAACCGGTATAATCCAGGAGTAGGGTGCTATTCATATTCATTTTGGCAAACCTATCTCAAGACATGAGCTGGAGTGTATTTCGGAATTGGAGAAGAACGAAAAATTCAAGGCTCTCGCGGAGTTGATAGATAAATATATTGTCTCCGGATATAAACTATTCAAGACAAATTATATTGCATTTGACATTCTTAACGACTCTTCTGACTACTCATCCCATTACACATCTGAAGATAGGGAGGCTTTTGATGCCTATTACAAAGCTAAAATCTCGGAATTATTTGGTGATAGATCTGAAATAGAAGAAATTATGTTGTCTATATACGCAAATCCCGTAATAAATAGAAATAGAATTGGTATAGACTTCTTATAATACGATTTTTTTTCTGGATTATCAATATAGAAATGAAGTGTCTGCAGAGAGTTTAATACTTAAATTTGTGGGATAACTAGCTATTTCCCGATATTTTTTATGAAAAATAAAGTAATCTCCTTGCAAGAAGCCGTCAATAAAGTAGAGGACGGTATGACTATTATGGTCGGAGGATTTCTGTCTAACGGATCTCCCAATGTAATTATGGACGCTCTGGTAGAAAAGGGAGTCAAAGATCTGACTCTTATCTGTAATGATACCTCATTCCCCGAAATCGGTCAGGGCAAACTTGTAGCAGCAGGTTTGGTTAAAAAAGTAATTACATCGCATGTGGGAACTAACCCAGTTACCGGAGATCTGATGAATGCAGGAAAACTGGAAGTTGAATTTTCTCCTCAGGGAACTCTTGCTGAGAGAATCAGGGCTTATGGTGCAGGTTTGGGTGGAATATTGACTCCAACTGGAATCGGTACTATTGTAGAGAAAGGTAAGCAGATAATTGAGGTCAATGGAAAGAGATATCTGCTGGAAACTCCTCTAAGGGCAGATGTTGCCTTTATTGGTGCATCTATTGCCGACAGAGCGGGTAATCTTTATTACAAAGGAAACTCAAGAAATTTTAACCCATTGATGGCAATGGCCGCCGATACTGTTATCGCAGAGGTAGATGAGGTTGTGGAGATTGGCGTCATTAAGCCGGAGGATGTTCATACATCTGCAATATTTGTAGATTTTATTTACCATAAATAACATTATTATGTCAGAGAGTGTAATGATCAGACTGCGTATGAGCTCACACGATGCTCACTACGGTGGGAATCTTGTTGATGGAGCAAGAATTGTTCAACTTTTCGGAGATGTTGCAACTGAACTGCTAATCCGCAGGGATGGTGACGAAGGACTCTTCAGAGCGTACGATTCAATAGAATTTTTAGCACCGGTATATGCCGGAGATTATATTGAAGCAACAGGTGAGATTGTATCTGAGGGCAATACATCAAGAAAAATGGTCTTTACTGCAAAGAAGGTGATAATGCCAAGACCGGAAATATCCCCTTCGGCCGCCGATTTTATGGAGGAACCGGTAATCGTGTGCAGAGCCAGCGGAACCTGTGTTACACCTAAAAATTGTCAAAGAAAATAGATATGGAAAAACTTATTATAACCGCCGCTATCAGCGGAGCAGAGGTTCTTAAAGAGCATAACCCTGCAGTTCCATATACCAAAGAGGAGTTTGTAAGGGAGGCTAAAAGCGCATTTGATGCTGGTGCTTCAATCATACACCTTCACGTCAGAACCGATGAGGGTAAACCGACTCAAGACAAAAATCGTTTCAAGGAGATTATGGATGCTATATATGCAGCATGTCCCGGAGTGATTATTCAACCATCTACAGGAGGTGCTGTTGGAATGTCTAATGATGAGAGGCTTCAACCAACCGAACTCAATCCTGAAATGGCAACATTGGATTGTGGAACACTTAATTTTGGAGGAGACGATATCTTCGAAAATACCGAAAACACAATCAAATATTTCGGAAAGAGAATGATAGAGCGTGGAATTAAACCCGAGCTTGAGGTTTTCGATAAGAGTATGATAGATATGGCTCTTAGACTGCACAAAAAGGGGTATATCGAGTCACCTATGCACTTTGACTTTGTAATGGGCGTTAATGGAGGTATCTCAGGAGAGTTGAGAGATTTTGTATTCTTAAGAGGCAGTATTCCTCAAGATGCCACATATACAGTTGCAGGTGTTGGCAGATATGAATTTACACTTGCTGCCGCCGCAATAATAGATGGTGGCCATGTTAGAGTCGGACTTGAGGATAATGTATATATTTCAAAGGGAGTTCTTGCAAAATCTAACGGAGAGCTAGTGGAAAAAGTTGTGAGACTTGCTGCCGAATTTGGCAGAGAAATAGCTACTCCTCAGGAGGCAAGAGCAATTTTAGGGATTGTAAAATAGAAATTAACTAACTATAAATTTTATGAAAAAAGGTAACAAATATGGGATTCACAGGGTAATCTCACCAAAGGGTGTATTACCTCAACCTGCAGACAAAATTGACAATAATATGGATGAGATCTATGATAATGAGATTCTCATCGATGTTCAGACACTTAATATTGATTCTGCCAGCTTCACTCAAATTGAAGAGCAAGCCGGCGGAGATAAGGCAAAAATTGCCGAAATAATGCTTTCGATTGTTGAAAAGCAGGGAAAACACAGGAATCCCGTTACCGGATCGGGCGGAATGTTATTAGGTACTGTTGAAAAGATTGGTGATGCATTAATTGGCAAAACCGATCTCAAAGTGGGGGATAAAATAGCAACACTGGTATCACTCTCTCTCACTCCGTTACGAATTGATAAAATTAAGGATATACGTCCTGATATTGATCAGGTGGATATTGACGGAAAGGCCATCCTTTTCGAAAGTGGTATATATGCCAAGATTCCTGCAGATATGCCTGCAAACCTGGCTTTATCTGCCCTGGATGTAGCAGGAGCTCCTGCTCAGACAGCAAAATTAGTTAAACCTGGAGATACAGTATTTATCATCGGAGCTGGCGGAAAATCTGGTATGCTCTGCTGTTACGAAGCTAAAAAGAGAGCAGGAATAACCGGTAAGGTTATTGGTTTAACTCACAGTGAAAAGAGTACAAAAAGGCTTCAGGAGCTTGGTTTCTGCGACTATGTATTTGCAGCAGACGCAACACAGCCTGTTCCTGTTCTTGATAAGATAGAGGAGCTTACCGGAGGGAAAATGTGTGATGTTACAATTAATAATGTGAATATCACTGATACAGAGATGACTAGTATTCTTTGTACAAAGGATACAGGAGTGGTTTACTTCTTCTCAATGGCCACCAGCTTTACAAAGGCTGCACTTGGTGCAGAGGGAGTAGGTAGCGATGTTACCATGATAGTTGGAAACGGATATACAAAAGGACACGCTGAAATCACCCTCCAGCTCTTAAGAGAGAGTGAGAAACTTAGAAAAGTATTTACTGAACTATATGCATAAAATTGGTTGCCGATACGGTACGCACAGAGTTATTGAACCAAAGGGGACTCTTCCGCAGCCTGCTCTTAAGCTCGATAACAGTATGAGTATTTACAACAATGAAGTTCTCATTGAGGTAAAGACGCTTAATATTGACTCTGCATCATACAAGCAGATTAAAACAGCTTGCGGGAATGATCCTGCAAAAATGGAGCAGATGATCCTGTCAATTGTAAATGAGAGAGGAAAAATGCAGAACCCCGTTACAGGATCAGGAGGAATGTTAATCGGTACAGTTAAAGAGATCGGAGCAGATTTTCCCGCATACAAGCTTAAAGTGGGAGATAAAATTGCTACTCTGGTATCCTTATCTCTGACACCACTTAAAATCAAAAAAATATTATCTATCTCGGCAGATTCTGAACAGATAGATGTAGTTGCTCAGGCTATTTTATTTGAAAGCGGTATTTATGCGGTTCTTCCCGATGATATTCCTGAAAAACTTGCACTTGCAGCACTTGATGTTGCCGGTGCTCCTGCACAGGTGGACAGGCTGGTAACCGAGGGAGATATTGTATGTATTATCGGAGGTGGTGGTAAATCTGGCGTACTATGCAGCTATCAGGCAATGCAAAATGTCGGTAATTACGGGAAAGTTATTGTGGTTGAATATTCTACCGAAAATGCACAACGTATAAAGGATTTGAATCTTGCAACCGATGTTATTATTGCCGACGCGACCAACGTAATGGACGTCTACGAAAAGGTTATGAAGATTACGGGAGGTAGAGGGTGCGATGTTACAATTAATAATGTAAATGTTCCATCAACAGAAATGACCTCAATTCTTATAACAAAAGGTCGGGGCAGTGTCTATTTCTTCTCTATGGCTACCAGTTTTACAAAGGCAGCACTTGGTGCCGAAGGAGTGGGAAAAGATATCAACCTAATTGTTGGAAACGGATATGCAAAAGGTCATGCGGACCTTACTCTTAACATACTCAGAGAATCTAAACCAATCAGAGAACTATTTGAAAAATTGTATATATAGAAAGATATGTCAATAAGCAGAAGAGAAAAGATGTTTCCGGGAGTTACCGATGAACAGTGGAATGACTGGAAATGGCAGGTCAAAAACAGGGTTGAAACCCTTGACCAGTTGAAAAAGTATATAACACTTACAACCGAAGAGGAGGAGGGGGTTAAACAGTCTCTCCAGACATTAAGGATGGCAATCACTCCATACTACCTCTCTTTAATTGACCCCGATAACCCAAATTGTCCGGTAAGATTACAAGCTATTCCTAAGGGGCAGGAGACACATCTCTCTGCTGCCGATCTGCTTGATCCTCTTCACGAAGATTCGGACTCTCCGGTTCCGGGATTGACTCATAGATATCCGGACAGAGTTCTTCTTCTTATAACTGATATGTGCTCAATGTACTGCAGACACTGTACAAGAAGGAGATATGCAGGTCAAAAGGATAATGAGTCGCCGGCAGATTATATACAGCAGGCTATCGACTATATTGCAAGAACTCCTCAGGTACGTGATGTCCTGCTTTCAGGAGGTGATGCACTTATGGTATCCGACGCAAAACTGGAATCAATTATTAAAAGATTGAGAGCAATTCCTCACGTAGAGATAATAAGAATCGGATCCAGAACTCCTGTGGTTTGTCCACAGAGAATTACAGAAAGTCTTGTAGAGATGCTTAAAAAGTATCATCCAATATGGTTGAATACCCATTTTAACCATCCTAATGAAATTACGGAGGAGTCAATCAAAGCCTGCGAAAGAATGGCAAATGCAGGTATACCATTGGGTAATCAGTCAGTACTGTTGAAAGGCATTAACGACTGTCCAAATATTATGAAGAGATTGGTTCACGGCTTGGTAAAAATGAGAGTAAGACCTTATTATATCTATCAATGCGATTTATCGCAGGGACTTGAACACTTCAGAACTCCAGTCTCAAAGGGTATTGAGATAATTGAGTCATTAAGAGGTCACACTTCAGGATATGCAGTGCCTACATTTGTTGTAGATGCACCAGGCGGAGGAGGAAAGACTCCGGTTATGCCAAATTATGTTATTTCTCAGGCTCCCGGAAGAGTAGTGTTGAGAAATTTTGAGGGCATTATTACAACATATACTGAACCGTTAGACTATGAGAATAAGTGTAATTGTCCCGATTGTAATAATGGTGACAAGGTAGAGGGTGTTGCCTCTCTGCTTAGGGGACAGAGATTGTCAATTGAACCAGAAGTTTATGACAGAAAATCGCGGTTCCACAAATAGTATATATGCCGTTTATAAAGGATATTCTTAAGCACAGAAGTCTTGCCGTAGCCGGAATGGAGAAAAATACAGGCAAGACTGAGTGTCTTAATTATATTTTGGAAAGAATAGAGAGTAAAACATTAAAGATTGCTGTTACATCAATTGGAGTAGATGGAGAATCTACAGATATTGTCACAAGTACATCAAAGCCTGAAATTATAATTAAAGAGGGCATTTACTATGCGACTGCCGAAAAGTTCTTTAAAACCAGAGAGTTGGTCTCTGAAATAGTGGACTTGGATTATTATAGTACTGCTGCAGGTAGAGTGGTAACCTCCTTAGCACATTCTGCCGGCAAAGTTATACTGGCAGGACCATCAGAATCGTCCGCATTAAAGAGCTGGATGAACAGGTTGGGGAGAGAGAGGGGAATTGAACATTTTATAGTTGACGGAGCTCTATCAAGAGTTAGTCAGGCATCTCCGGCTATTTGTGATGCTTTGATACTTGCAACGGGTGCTTCGCTCAGTATAAGTGTTAATACATTGGTTTCAAAAACTATACACTTGACTGAGCTAATAAAGCTGCCGGCAACCGAATCACTCTCTGAGACAAAAGCAGATAATCTGCCAAATGGAATATACTCGATTAATGGGAGTGAAGTTGTAACTCTATTCTCCGGGAGTGTATTTAATATTGACGGAGAATCATTAAAGATAATTGCAAAAGAGAGTTCAATATATTTGTGTGGAGTATTGAGTGACAGGTTTATCGAAAGAGTTAAGTGCCTGAAGGAGATTAATATTAAAAATCTTATAATTAAGGATTTTACTCGAATTTTTCTCTCTCCGGAAAATATGATATGGTTAGATCATATCGGAATCAGGTTAGAGGTTGTTAAGAGCAGTAATTTACTTGCTATATGTGTTAATCCTGTCTCACCTTCGGGTTATACTCTTGATTCGGCTCAGGTTTGCGATTTAATTGCGGAGAGAAGCGGGATTGCAGTTTATGATATATACAGATTAAGGGATGAAATTAAGAAATGCTATTGAGATACCTTGCGGAATAAGGTACATGATTAATACTCTTGAAACAGCCTCACCTGTTTCAAAGAGGTATTTTCTTGATTCTTCGTTTCTTAAAGATCCAGAAGAGATTACTAGAGAATACAGTGCTATCAATGAGACTGTTAAAGATATACACAAGAGTGGTTCTACTGTAAATTTAATCTTCAGTTATATATCCGATCTTAAAGAGATACTTGGAACAATTGAAAAGTTATCATCCGGAGATACATTGGATGATGTTGAGCTATTCGAAATAAAGAGTTTTGCATTCATAAGCGAAGCAATCTCCAACTCAATTCACCCATTGAATATTTTAATTCCAAGGGTTGAAAGTATGAAGCAGGTTATTGAGATTCTTGATCCTGACAGATCTGGTTCAAAGTCTTTCTACATTTTTGATTCGTACAGTGAAGAGCTTGCCCGTATAAGAAGAGAATTGAACTTAAATCCTGGTAATACAAGCCTTTATAATAGTTCACTTTTATTAGAACATCAAATTAGAGAGAGAATCTGTTCTGAACTTAAAGTGTTTGGTAAAAATATTAGAGATAACTATTTAAAAATAATAAAATTAGATATTTTAATTTCTAAAGCTAGACAGATAATTAAACAGAAGCTTTGCATCCCTGAAATTTCAAAAGAGATGATTAGTTTTAAATCACTCTTTAACCCGGAAGTTGAGTTCTATCTCTTACAAAATGGAAAGGAGTTTCAAAGAACAGATATTGATCTTACAAATGGTGTTTTGCTTATTACTGGTTCAAACATGGGAGGAAAGAGCGTTCTATTAAAAACACTGGCTTTATCTCAGATTCTATGCCATTTTACACTTGGAATACCAAGTGAAAGAGCCAAGATAATGCTTTTTGATTCTGTGTCTTTACTTACAGGTGACGATCAGAATACAAAAACCGGCTACTCATCTTTCTCTTCTGAAATAATAAGGATTAATGATACAATATGCAGGTTAAAAAAAGGAGAGAGGTTGCTGGCACTTATTGATGAACCTGCCAGATCAACTAACCCCGCAGAAGGGAGCGCTCTTGCCGAGTCTCTTATAAATATACTCTCAGAAATAGGGACAGTTAGTGTAGTTACAACTCATTACTCCGTGACCACCGAACGTTGCCGGAGGAAAAGAGTCAAGGGGATTATTGATAATAAAATGGATTATTCACTTGTAGATGAGCAGGGTTATGAAGTTCCAAAGGAGGCAATTAATATTGCAAGAGTCCTTGGGGCAGATAATGAATGGATTGATAATGCGGAAAAAATATTCAATGAAAGGAAGCATATATGAAAAGTAAAATTGGACTGGATTTCAATAAAGTAGCGAGAGCACGAAATTTTGCATCGAGTATCGCGAACGATGTTAATAGCTTTGTTTCGGGCTTTACAACAACAGCTGTTGAGCGAACTCTTTGCCGTCTTACCGGTATTGACGGAGTAGATGCAATAGGAGTACCTCTTCCTAATGTGGTTGTTGATTCTTTAAAGTCAAAAGGTGTACTTGGCGATGGAGTATTATACTACCTGACCAACGCATCGATAGCCTCCGGAAAGAGTTTTCAGGAGATAGCCGAGGAGATCGCCGAGAAAGGGCTTGATATTACCAGATTTCCGGCTGCCGAAAGAGGTATATTTGAGGCGAAACTATCTGAACTTGTTGCAGAATCGTTAGGAAGAATATCTGCCAATAGGAATAAAAGAGAAAAATTTATTTCTGAGCACGGAGAGGGGGAGAAGCCATATCTCTACGTGATTGTTGCAACGGGAAATATATATGAGGATGTTATTCAGGCTCAGGCAGCTGCTAGGCAGGGTGCCGATGTTATTGCGGTAATCAGAACAACCGGCCAGAGTTTGCTGGATTATGTTCCATATGGTGCTACAACAGAGGGATTCGGAGGAACATTTGCAACCCAGGAGAACTTTAGAATAATGAGGGCAGCTCTTGATGAAACCGGAAGAGAGTTGAATCGTTATATCAGACTATGTAACTACTGTTCAGGGTTATGTATGCCGGAGATTGCAGCAATGGGTGCTCTTGAGGGTCTCGATGTAATGTTGAACGATGCACTGTACGGAATTCTTTTCCGCGATATAAATATGCAGAGAACCTTGGTGGATCAATATTTTTCAAGAATAATAAACGGATTTGCCGGAATAATAATAAATACAGGTGAAGATAACTATCTGACTACCGCCGATGCTTTCGAAGAGGCACATACTGTGTTGGCATCAGACCTCATTAATGAGCAACTTGCTCTTTTGGCAGGTATTCCTGAGGAGCAGATGGGTCTCGGACACGCATTTGAAATGGATCCTGAACTGGAGAACGGGTTTCTTTATGAGTTAGCTCAAGCCCTGATGACCAGAGAGATATTCCCTAATTCTCCTCTCAAATATATGCCTCCTACAAAATTTATGACAGGAAATATATTCAAGGGTCATATTCAGGATGCGCTTTTTAATATGATCGGAATTTGGACAAGACAGGGCATTCAATTGCTTGGAATGCCAACTGAGGCTATTCACACTCCATTTATGTCAGATAGATATCTCTCGATTGAAAATGCAAAATATATATTTTCAAATATGAGAAGTATCGGCGATGAAGTTGAATTTAAAGAGGGTGGAATAGTTAAAGAGAGAGCTACAAAGGTTCTTAATGAATCAATTTTGCTACTGGAGGAGATTCAGAAGGAGGGACTTTTTAACTCTCTGGAGAAAGGTATTTTTGGAAATGTTAAACGATCCAGAAATGGTGGAAAAGGACTTGATGGGGTTGTTAAAAAGGAGAATAACTATATTAATCCATTTATTGAAAAAATGAAAGGAGGCAAATAATGAGCGGAGGACTTTATTCAATGCAGTCTAAAGAGTTTGATAAAACTCTTGATATGACAAAGATCAAACCATATGGCGATACAATTAATGATGGTAAGGTTCAGTTGAGTTTTACTCTTCCCGTTCCTGCCGGAGAGGAGGCTACAGAGAGTGCCAAAATTCTATTAAAAAAAATGGGGCTCGAAAATCCTCAGGTAGTATTCTTTAAAGAACTTACACCGGGATATACATTCTTTAATTGCTACGGCTCTTTAACACATACAGTAGATTATTCATCGGTGTATGTTCCCAAGGTTGAGAGTAATAAAATGGATATGCACGAAACCGACGAATATATCAGGGCAAATGTCGGTAGAAAAATTGTAGTAGTAGGAGCCAGTACGGGGACAGATGCACATACAGTTGGTATTGATGCGATAATGAATATGAAAGGATATGCAGGGCATTACGGGCTGGAAAGATATGAAATGATTGAGGCATATAACCTTGGCTCACAAGTGCTTAATGAGGATTTTATTGCTAAGGCAATTGAGCTTAATGCAGATGCTTTGCTAGTTTCCCAGACTGTTACTCAAAAGGATGTCCACATCAAAAATATGGTTGAATTAGTTGAGCTGCTCGAAGCCGAAGGGCTAAGAGATAAGGTTATATTAATCTGCGGAGGCCCTCGAATCAACCACGAACTTGCAAAAGAACTCGGTTATGACGCAGGGTTCGGAATGAACTCATATGCCGATGATGTTGCATCTTTTGTGGCTCAGGAATTTGTCAGAAGAAATGAAGTAAAAACGCTATAAATATGGATAAAAACGAGGTTAGAGAAGTCATTGCCAAAAGAGCTGCTCTCGAAATAAAAGACGGAGATGTTGTAAATCTGGGAATAGGTTTGCCAACATTGATCCCCAACTATCTTCCCGAGGGAATTACTGTAACGCTTCAATCCGAAAACGGTGTTTTAGGGATGGGACCGGAACCTGCATATGGTGAAGAGCTTAAATATTACACCAATGCTGGAAATGGCTTTATCACTGTTAATCCAGGGGCATCATGTTTCGATTCTGCTCATTCATTTGCAATAATCAGAGGAGGTCACGTAGATGTAACCTTCCTGGGTGCTCTTGAAACCGATGAAAAAGGGAATCTCGCAAACTGGATCATTCCAGGTAAAAAGACACCAGGTATGGGAGGAGCAATGGACCTTTTGATCGGAGCAAGAAAAGTGATCTTAACAATGGAACACACAGCAAAGGGGGCCCATAAAATCTTGACAGAGTGTAATCTGCCACTTACAGCCTCAGGAGAGGTAGATATGATTATAACTGAAATGGGAGTAATCGAGGTTACTAAAGAGGGTCTGCTGCTTAAGGAGATCCATCCTGAATTTACAATAGAGCAGGTTCAGGAGGCAACCGGCGCCAGATTGATTATTTCACCTGATCTCACAAAAATGAAAATATAACTCATTATGAAAAAAGTATTTATTGTATCGGCAAAGAGAACACCGATAGGAAAATTTGGAGGATCTCTTGCCTCTTTTTCACCGGGAGAACTTGGAGCAAAAGTTATCGGTGAGATTATCGCCGAAACAGGAATCGATGCCTCAAAAATTGATTCAGTGATTGCCGGAAGTGTTTTAAATGCGGGCCAGTCTCAAGGTGTTGCCAGACAGGCTGCAATAAAAGCTGGTATTCCTGCAGAAGTGCCTGCGTATGGTGTTAATATGGTTTGCGGTAGTGGTATGAAGGCCGTTATGAATGGATATGCAGAGATTTTATCCGGGGCCGCTTCTGTTATTATCGCCGGGGGAACAGAATCCATGTCCAATGCTGGATGGATTCTCCCATCATCTGTAAGAAACGGTGTTAAAATGGGCAATATCGCTCTCACCGATCATATGGTTTTTGACGGATTGACTGATGCATTCAGTAATGTCCATATGGGTATCACTGCTGAGAATATTGCAGAGAAATATGGTCTCACAAGAGAGGAACAAGATGAGTTTTCATACAAATCACAGGTAAAAGCAATCGCTGCTGTGGATAATGGATCTTTTGATGAGGAAAATATTAAAATAGAGATTGTTACAAAAAAGGAAACAATTGTGTTTCATAAAGATGAGTACCCTAACAGGGCCAGTACACCGGAAAAATTGGCAGCTCTTAAGCCTGCATTTAAGAAGGATGGCACCGTTACAGCAGGAAATGCATCGGGTGTAAATGACGGAGCATCTTTTGTTATGCTTGCCGATGAAGAAGCTGTAAAGAGATTCAATTTAAAACCACTTGTGGAAATAATCTCTTGTGGACAGGGTGGGGTAGATCCATCAATAATGGGAATGGGTCCGGTGCCAGCAATCAGAATGGCTCTTAAAAATTCCGGAATGTCTCTGAAAGAGATGGAGATTATTGAGCTTAATGAGGCATTTGCTGCCCAATCTTTAGGAGTAATCAAGGAGCTGTGTAACGAGCATGGAGTAGATAAAGACTTTTTTGAGGAGAGATGCAATCTAAACGGTGGAGCGATAGCTTTGGGACACCCAATAGGTGCATCGGGAAACAGAATTATCGTTACACTTATACACTTGTTAAAAAACAAGGGTAAATCAATAGGTCTCGCATCACTCTGTATAGGGGGTGGAATGGGTACAGCAATAATTCTTAAACGCGTCTGATCGATTTAGAATTATCTTTTATAAAAGAGTCCAGGTATAGGGCTCTTTCAACAGCAAGGGAGATATGCGGAAGTATATTCTCCCTTCCTATTTCCATGGCAAAACCACTGGATTCAAGATAATTTCTCACATTTTCGTTTACTCCCGACAGGACAATTTCAATTTTTTCCTTTCTAGATCTTTTTAAAAGGTTCCTTAGGTTATTTAGTCCTGTAGAATCCATGAACGGAACTTTTCTCATTCTGATTATTCTTACCTTAACCTTATGATGTTCAGAGGAGTCAAGTTCATCAAGCTTACTTGCAAGACCAAAGAAGAATGGTCCGTCGATTTCATAAACCTCAATACTTTTAGGCAACTGGAATGTCTCAATATCCTCCGGAAACTCTACATTTTCAGTAAGTGCAATCACATTGTTGTCAAGCAGATTTATACTTGAATTATCGGAGATCCTTTTTACAAACAGTATGATTGCAAGAATTACTCCGACCTCGATTGCTACTGTCAGGTCTATAAATACAGTTAGAAAGAATGTTATCAATAGCACGGCAACATCTGCCCTGTGAGCCTTGAAAAGCGACCGGAATGTTCTCCATTCGCTCATGTTATATGCTACAATTATCAGAATTGCCGCAAGGGTAGATAAGGGAATATAAACCGCATAAGGCATTAAAAAGAGGAAAATCAGCAAAAGGAAGGCTGCATGAATCAGACCAGCTACCGGTGTTTTACCTCCATTATTGATGTTGGCCATTGTCCTTGCAATAGCTCCTGTTGCAGGAATTCCTCCGAAAAATGGGGTTATAATATTAGTTATCCCTTGTCCTATTAGTTCAGTATTTGAGTCGTGTCTCTTGCCGGTTACTCCGTCTGCAACCATTGCTGCAAGAAGAGACTCAATAGCACAAAGTATAGCAATTGTGACTGCCGGCTGAAAAAGCATTTTTACAGCCTCGAAATCTATTTTTGGAGCTTCCGGTTTTGGAAGAGGAATTCCTCCTGCAAGCTCCGGAAACTTAGTAGCAATGGTAGTAAATTCTATACCGAATAATCTGCCGGCTACCAGGGTGAATAGGGTTCCTGCAATAATGGCAATAAGTGATCCGGGGATTTTTTTATTTATTTTTGGCCAGAAGATAATAATCAATAGAGATGAGAGGCCAAGAAGTGTCTCATATATGTTAATAGAGCTTATATGATTGAAGTAAGCTATCCATTTGGGTATAAATTCAGATGGAACAGTCTCAATAGTAAGACCGAAAAAATCTTTAATCTGTGTAGAGAAAATAACAAGGGCGATACCACTGGTAAAACCGACTACAATTGGGTATGGAATAAACTTTATAAGGGAACCAAGTTTAAAATAGCCCATTAAAACAAGCATTATTCCTGCTAAAACTGTTGAAATGATAAGCCCGGACATCCCGTATTCAGATACAATCCCAAAAACAATTACAATAAAAGCCCCCGTAGGCCCTCCGATAAGGAAATTTGAACCCCCGAACAGTGATGTCAAAAGTCCGGCAACTACTGCTGTAATCAGACCTTGTTGAGGAGTTACTCCGGAGGCAATTCCAAACGCAATCGCTAATGGAAGTGCAACGATCCCCACAATTATACCGGCAATAAAATCGGAAATGAATTTTTGCTTGTTGTAAGTTCTGTTTTTTAATATTTCAAATAGTTTTGGTCTAAATACCGAGAATATATCTGCCTTCATCACAATTTCATTTAAATAGAGCCTCTGCCATATTAATTATCACCTCTTGTTCCGTACTATTGTCAATTATAAGATCAGGTTCGTGATATATCATATTATACTCCTCTTTTACTCTTTTTTCTCCACCTCCTGTTATATTCAGCATTAATACTGAATTAGGATCGATACACCTCTTCTTAATTGATTTTATCATTCCGGCAAGAGCAATACCAGCTGCAGGGTGAATATCAATACCTTCATACTCTTCAAATAGTCTGCATGCAGCTTCCATTTCACTATTATCTGCAACCTCTATCTCACCACCTGTATCATTGAGTGCATCGAAAAGTCCTCCTGGTATAGAGTAGGGGGGTCTTCTGTTGGAGAGAACCTTCGCTCCGATTTTTAGTGCATTCTCTCTTGCTATCTCTTCATTTTCGAACACAATCGTTCTGCTACCGGCACACCAGGCATCGTACATCGGTGTAAATGGTATATTTTGAGATGGTAGAAGCACCATCTTATTTGACCCGAATCTACCATCCTCAATTAACCTGAGATTTGCCTCCCAGGCGGCAATAGTACCGGTTCCGCTACCAATAGCCTGAAAATAGTAGTCAGGGATTCTCCCGATAAAAGTAGTTGCAGATAGAACAGTTGTGCCCATTCCATCCCTCCGGGCAATATTGCGAGCCCCTCCCTCTTCAATAAAAATAGGGGACTTACAAATTTTTGCAGATAAATCAATGGCATCGAAGTAGTCACTCCCCTTAGGTGTGCAGATTAACTTTACACATGGATCCAGCTTCTCTCTGAACCACATTGCGTCCCTGTTATCAAACGGAACAACCAGCAAAAGAGGAATATGATTCTCAGAGCACACCTTTGCAAATGCCCTGGCTGTGTTTCCTGCCGAGGCAACTACCAATATTTTATTACTCTTCTCAGATAATCGTGCGCATACAGAGTAGGCCTCTGTCTCTTTAAATGAGCAAGTTGTCATATTGGCACCTATTTCCGGCCAGTATCCGCTGTATGCAATATAAAGATTCTTTAGCCCAAGTTTATCGGCAAGTTTTTCACTTTTATAGGTGATTGTTACAGGAGCATTGTTTAGAAATCTGTTTACAGGAAGCCATCCCGAAAAGCGATATATGCCTAAAGATGAGTCTCTTAAATTCAGCTGTTTTTCAGTATAATCGGCTCTAATTAAAGATGGTTTATCATATGCTGGATCGTTAAGAGTCCACCCCTCATCGTTAAATTCTCTACCAGTTGCCAGATTTCTAAGTTTGTATTGAGTCATCATATTTAAATTTGAGTTCGCAAATATATTTCAATTTAAGCATTCATGAACCACTTCAGCGATATCTTTTACCGGAACTGGTGAGTGAGGGGAGAATGTCTTTTGACAAAGAGGGCATGCAGTGACAATCATTTGTGGATTGTTTTCTACAAGCTTCTCTATTGAGTGCCTGGTTATGGCATCTCTGTCATCCTTGGTCAGAGTAAGAGATCCTAAACTTCCGCCACAACATATGCTCTCCTTTTTGGATGCACCGACATACGAGATTTTACCAACCTCTTTAATTACTCTGCGCGGAGCATTGTATATCGAAGATCCTCTGCCCAGCTCACAAGGATCATGATAAGCAAGCAGTTTTTCACTTTTATTCAATTTGATTGCACCATTTTTAATAAGAAAATCGAGATATTGTGTGTGGTGCATAATCTTGACTCCCTTTAAAGAGTACTCCTCGTTAAAAACCTTAAAGCAGATAGGGCAGGAGAGAAGCAGAATAGATGGATGATAATTCAAAATCATCTCCCGGTTCTTTTTAATAAGCTCTTTTGCATCTTCCGATCTGCCGGCAAGAATTAGCGGCCTTCCACAGCAAATAGTGTTATCTTTATCTAAATGAATGAATTTGACATTTGCTCTTTCGAGAATACCCTTAAGAGCCCTAATCGCATTCGGATTTAAAGATGACATACATCCACCGTAATATAGTAGCTCCAAACCATCTCCCTGTTTCTCTTCCAATCCTGGCAGATAGCTGTAATTCTGCAGGGCTGATC
>JAFIHK010000122.1 GCA_017848635.1 Bacteroidales bacterium
AACCATCCGAAGGCAATGCTAGAGTGCATATAACCCAATAGAGGATTTCTTTTAAAGATTTTTATGTGAAGTAAAGAATCTGTAAGAATATCCTTAATGGTTTTTATCAGAATCTCCGGATTCAGAAGCTTTAGAAGTTTCTTTCGCTCTCTGTATGGCAGTTTTATAAAGATTTTTACAAGAGCTACAAACAAAAATACCAGTAATATCCCCAATGCAATTGTAAATGGGAGTATAAACGGATGATAACCCTCTAAAATGCGCTCTCTCACTTTACAGTAGTATTAATATTAATCAAAGTTCTGAGAATGTTTCTGGTATTTATGCAGCGTGGGCAGATGAGTGTGCATTTCCCGCATAACATACATTTTTTTGCCATCTCTATCGATTTATTTGAATCACCTCTCTCAATAAATAGTATTATCTGCCTAAAACTAAGGGTTGTAAATGACCCCGCTGTGCAACTGGATGTACAAGATCCGCACCCGATACACTTATAAATATCAGGTTCTAAATCGGCCAATTTTAGAAAGAGAGACCTATCTATATTGTCCAGATCAAGAGCAAGGCTCTTATGAATATTGAATCCGAAATTCTTCATTATAAGTTAGATAAATATTGGTGTACCTCAAGAACTACACCTCTGGCGTCATTTAGAGTCTCCGGAAGCGTTTTAGGTCCTGTCGAAGTACCTGCTATAAAGATGCCCTTTTTACCGACACTGTTTTTAGAGAGAGTTCTGCTTGATTGCTCAAAGAATCCGTCATTTGAGATAGGAGCATCGAATTGCTCTGCAATTTGCGACGCTGTATGGCTATTCATCATTCCTGACATCAGAACCAGCAAATCCAGGGTAATTTTAATAGGTTTTGACTGAAGAGTATCTTCGGCTTTGACGACAACGCCCATTTCGATATTTTCAGAAACCTCAGAAACCCTGCCCCTTATAAAACGGATACCATATTTATATTGTGCATCATGATAAATATCTTCATAACCTCTTCCGAACATTCTAAGATCCATATAGAAACAGATAATCTCGCTTTTAGGGAATATCTCCTTTAATTCGATAGCCTGTTTTACCGCAGTTACACAGCATAGCTTAGAGCAGTGTCTGTTACATACCTTTTCATCGCGGGATCCGACACAATGCACAAATCCGATTTTAGAAGGATTTTGAATTCGAGAATCAACCCTTTTCTTGAAGTATTGCTCAAGATCCCTATTGGTAATAACATGATTATATATGTTATATCCATACTCTTCTTTTTTTTCTGCAGGGAAAAGATCAAAACCTGTGCAGATAATTACTGAGTCTGCCTCGACTATATCCTTTCCGGAAACCACAATATTATATTTACCCTTTTCATGTTTTACACTCTCAATAGTGGAATTCAAAAAGAGTTTAGAACCTTTGGTTTTTTCAGCTAACTCTTTGACAACCTTTTGAGCTTCAATTCCTTCCGGAAATAATCTATCCCAGTTGTTTAGGTTGCCTCCGAGCTTATCACCCTTCTCGATTATAACACATTTATATCCAAGGGTTTTAAGTTGTGCAGCGCACTCCATTCCTGCCGGACCACCTCCGATGATTGCAATTGTTCTGGAGTCGGTATTGTTTTTCATTTTAATTTATATTTATCAGAAGATGAATATGATATGCCCATTTTATCAAGTAGTGGTTCAACATCGGTTTGGTGCATTTGCAGCCCCAAATCCCAAGGATCGTAACCTAATATCAGACCTGCAACCTCTTCATATGTGAATACAGGAATACCTTGAGAATTCTCTCCATATGTTTTCCCCTGGGTCTCTTTGATAACATATTGCCATCTGTCTAAGAAATATGGGCATCCGGGACAGTTGGTAATTATCATATCTGGCTTATACGGCTCCATAGACTCAAACTTCTTATGTGTATTTGCCAATGAGTAACCTCTGTTTGACTGAATCAGATATTGTCTGAAACCAAATCCGCAGCAGTGCCTTCTTTCGGGACAATCTATAATTTCACCACCCCACGACTCAACCATTCCTGATAGTACTACGGGATATTCAGCCCCGCCAACACCCTTTGATGGAAACATCTTTGAATAGTGACAGCCAATATGTTCTACAACCCTTAATGGCTCTCCTGTCTTGATATTTATCAACCTGTTGACTCCAATCTCTGCAATTTTATCTCTTAGTTTGTAAATAATATCGCTTGCGTGTGAAAGGTGAAGAGGAATTTTAAACTCTCTTCGACACGCTTTCCAGAGCATTTCGCGAACTTTAGTCTCTATCTCCGGGGACTCTTTCCAGGTCTCTAAAATTTCATTGTAGATTCCGAATGATGTAATACAGGAGGCAGCATAATTGCTGTATCCGCTCTCAGTCATTAAAGCAAACTGGCGGGCGACAATAGTCATTAAAGTCTCCTGGGGAATTGCATCACTATGATATGCAATACCTCCACAAGTTGTATGGTGTTCGGTTTCAAAAAAATCAAGGCTTAGTCTATTTCTTACTATATCCAAAAATGTTTTTTCCGATGCAGGAAAGAAGTTCTGTCTAATGCAACTTCTTACATAGAAATAGTGATCTTCTGGTATATCCTTCTGGTATTCACTCCAGATTAGCTTTTTACCTTCAATTTTCATTTAAATGATTTTTCTAACAGTTAATTACCTGGAGTGCTCTTTTTCCTGAGTCGTAAAAACATATTCAAAATACTCCTCAGGAGTCATACCTAGCTCTTCTGCCTTTTTTAATGAGTGTTTTTCGACGATTTCAAGCATCTCCGTGGCGCCTGTAATATCGAATATCTTTTTTAACTCATTAAGCGATTCTGCCGGTATTTTCCTGAGAATACCTGGGCCATCTCCATCCAGATTTCCACCAGCTCTTTTGTAAACATCATCCAAATTTCTCTCTATCCATTCGTGAACAGGTCCAGACTCAGGATGCATGGAATGTTTGAAAGTTCTGGGATAGATACAATAACCGTAATTTAAGATATTTGAGCTCATAACTCTGTTTACGGCAAATTGCTGCCTCCCTTTTTCCGATTCGATAAAGAGCCCTCTCTTAAGGGATAGATCCCTCAATGCAAGTATAATCAACCCAGGTGCGTTTTTTCTGGGACATCTGGTTACGCAGGACATACACTGACCGCAGTACCATATCTCTTCACCTTTCAGGAGCGCCTCTATAGCTTCGTTATCTTTAGATTGAACAATATTTGCAATTGTTCTCGGATCGTAATTATAAAATTCTGCTGCCGGGCAGATTGCGGTGCAGGTTCCGCAGTTGATGCAGGATATTAATCCCTCTTTAAATCTATGATCCTGAACAAGTTGTTCGTAATAGTTTTCCATAATCTCACTCATCCATATTCTTTTCCATCTTAAGAAGTACTTTTACAAGTATCTTAAGTTCATCCTCAGGGATATCCCTAATGATTCTATTTGTTGATTCTATGGCAATTTCTGTTATTCTATCCTTAATGGTTAATGAATGATCTGTGAAATGGATCATATTCAATCTTCTATCTGCTTCGTCAGGAACCCGTTTTACTAGATTCTTCTTTTCCAGAGCATCAATTAGTTTTGTTACGGAATTTTTATCCTTACAGAGTCTGTCGGCTAGTTCCTGTTGGGAGAGGACTCCATCGTCCCACAAGGTATCCATAACTAGGTACTGCTCGGGGGTAAGATTGAAGCCATACTTTGAAAATATAGAATTTATATACTGTTTGAAGCGAAAGTGAACGATGTTCAGAAAAACCGCAACCTGTTTATTTAGTATCATATGATATAGTATATGCTCTAACTATTGCAAATGTAACTGTTTTTTCAATACATTATCCTCGAAGAACTATAAAAAACAAAAAACACCCGAACAGGGTGTTTTAAGTAATTAATAATTATTGAGATATAACTATGTCTCGTTATGAGATATACTCATCCCAGCTTTTAATCTGGATCTCATCTTGCGGAATAGAACAGAATGCATTTATGAAAGCAGATGCCAGTCTGGTATTGGTTAGAAGAGGAATATTGTAATCCACTGCAGCTCTTCTGATTTTATATCCGTTATCAAGTTCGGTTTGGGTAAGATTTTTAGGAATATTTATTACCATATCAATCTTCTTCTCCTGAATCATTGAGAGAGCCTGAGGTTGCATCTCCTTTTCACTTGGCCAGTAAACAAGATTTGCCTCTACATCATTGTCGACAAGATATTTATATGAGCCTCCGGTAGCATAAAGAGTGTATCCTCTATTTACCAGAAGTTTTGCTGCACTAAGAAGATCCGCCTTCTGTTTTGCATCTCCCGATGAGATAAGAATATTCTTTTCAGGGATTCTGTAACCTACGGAGAGCATCGATTTTAATACTGCCTCGTTGCTGTCATCACCTATACAGCCAACTTCTCCTGTAGATGCCATATCAACTCCAAGTACAGGATCTGCCTTTTGGAGTCTTGAGAAAGAAAACTGAGAAGCCTTTATTCCTACATAATCAAGGTCAAATGCGCTCTTTGACGGAGGAGTAACGCTCTCTCCAAACATTACCTTTGTTGCAATTTCAATAAAATTGATCTTAAGTACCTTAGAGACAAATGGAAAGCTCCTAGAAGCTCTTAAATTACATTCGATAACCTTTATATCATTCTCTTTAGCAAGAAATTGTATATTAAAAGGTCCTGTAATACAGAGCTCTTCTGCTATCTTTTTAGCTATTTTCTTAATTCTTCTAGCAGTTTCAACATATAGCTTCTGAGGAGGGAATTGAATAGTAGCATCACCTGAGTGTACTCCGGCAAACTCAATATGTTCCGAAATTGCATATGCAACTACGGATCCTTTATCCGCAACGGCATCAATCTCTATCTCCTTGGCATTTTGAATAAACTCGGAAACAACAACCGGGTGTTTCTTTGAGACATTTGCAGCAAGCTTAAGGAATTGTTCCAGTTCACTATCGTTTGAGCAGACATTCATCGCCGCACCAGAGAGAACATACGAAGGGCGAACAAGTACAGGATATCCAACCTGTTCGACAAATTCATTAACATCTTCCAGAGATGAGAGCTCTTTCCACCTTGGTTGATCAATATTCAATCTGTCAAGCATAGAAGAGAACTTGTGCCTATCTTCAGCGTTATCAATACTTTTAGCGCTGGTACCAAGTAGATTAACGCCTGCCTTATCAAGTTTTAATGCAAGATTGTTAGGAATCTGGCCTCCAACAGATACTATCATTCCGTGAGGATTTTCCAATTCGTAAATATCCATAACCCTCTCGAATGTAAGCTCATCAAAATAGAGTCTGTCACACATATCATAATCTGTAGAGACTGTCTCCGGATTATAATTGATCATAACACCTCTCCATCCGGACTTTCTTATCGTCTGAAGAGCATTTACACTACACCAGTCAAATTCGACAGAACTTCCGATTCTATATGCACCTGATCCAAGTACAATAATTGATTTATGGTCACCAAGATATTTGACATCATTAAAAGCTCCGTTATAGGTAAGATAGAGATAGTTTGTCAAAGCAGGAAATTCAGCGGCAAGGGTATCAATCTGTTTTACCACAGGCTTTAGGTTCAAAGATTTTCTATACTCCCTGATAAGCATAGACGAAATATCCATATCCATTGTCTCTTTATAAACAAGGCGAGCTATCTGGAAATCAGAGAATCCCTGCATTTTAGCCCTCTTTAAGAGTTCAAAATCTATATCCTCCTTAACTTTTGCCTTCGCTATACTCTTGGATGTCTCAACAATATTTACGAGCTTATCCAGGAACCATCTGTCAATTTTTGTCAGGTCGTGTATCTGATCGACAGTATAGCCCTTTTGTAATGCTTCGGCAATTACAAATATCCTGTTATCTGTTGGCTCTTTAAGTGACTTATCAATGTTTTCTACTTTGATCTCTTTATTTGCTACAAATCCGTGTGCTCCCTGTCCAATCATCCTTAGACCCTTTTGGATAGCCTCTTCGAAGGTCCTTCCTATTGCCATTACCTCTCCAACGCTTTTCATGCTGGAGCCAATCTCTCTTGAAACACCATGGAATTTTGAAAGATCCCAGCGAGGAATTTTACAAACAATGTAATCCAAAGCAGGTTCAAAGAATGCAGGTGTACTTTTTGTAACTGAATTTTTTAAGTCGAACAATCCATATCCGAGCCCAAGTTTAGCTGCTACAAAAGCAAGTGGGTAGCCGGTTGCCTTTGAGGCTAGAGCAGAAGATCTGCTTAAGCGTGCATTTACCTCAATTACTCTGTAATCTTCCGATTCCGGATCGAATGCATACTGCACATTACACTCTCCAACTATTCCAATATGTCTAACAATTTTTATTGCAAGCTCTCTTAAAAGGTGATATTCACTGTTAGTAAGTGTTTGAGATGGAGCTACAACTATACTCTCCCCGGTGTGAATTCCAAGTGGGTCAAAGTTTTCCATATTACATACAGTAATACAGTTATCGAAACGGTCTCTTACAACCTCATATTCTATCTCTTTCCATCCTTTGAGAGACTTTTCAACTAATACTTGAGGTGAATATGAAAATGCTTTGTTTGCCAAAGAGATAAGCTCTTCTTCATTATCGCAAAAACCAGATCCCAATCCACCCAGAGCGTAGGCTGCTCTTAAAATAACCGGATATCCAAGTTCGGCTGCAGCCTTTTTTGCATTCTCAATATTTTCGACAGCCTGGCTCTTGATCGTTTTAACATTGATCTCGTCAAGCTTCTTTACAAAGAGCTCCCGATCCTCAGTATCCATAATAGCCTGCACAGGAGTTCCGAGAACCTTTATGTTACGCTTCTCCAGTACTCCGCTTTTATATAGTGCAACTCCGCAATTGAGTGCTGTCTGGCCTCCGAACGCTAGCATGATTCCGTCAGGCTTCTCCTTCTCAATTACCTTTTCAACAAAATATGGGGTAACCGGAAGAAAGTAAATCCTATCTGCAACCCCTTCAGAAGTCTGAACTGTTGCTATATTCGGATTTATGAGGATGGTAGTCATTCCCTCTTCTCTCATAGCTTTCAGAGCCTGAGATCCGGAGTAATCAAACTCACCGGCCTCTCCGATTTTCAACGCACCAGAACCAAGCAGTAATATTTTATTTATCGATTTGTCCATTTTTGTCTATAGTAATTTTATAAAATCATCAAAGAGAAATTCAGTATCTGTAGGTCCGCTCGAAGCTTCAGGGTGAAATTGTGCCGAAAAGAAGGGTTTTGTTTTGTGTCTGACACCCTCATTTGTTCCATCATTCATATTGATGAATAGTGGTTCCCAATCATTTCCCAAAGTAGTGTTATCTACAGCGTATCCGTGGTTTTGCGATGTTATAAAGCATCTATCTGTTCCGGCCATCCTTACCGGTTGGTTATGACTTCGGTGACCATATTTTAGCTTAAATATAGAGGCTCCGCCTGCTTTAGAGAGAAGTTGATTTCCCATACAAATTCCAAAAATCGGTTTGATCCCCATCATTGCCTCTTTTATATTATCAACTGCAACTTGACAAAGATCCGGATCTCCTGGACCATTGGAAATAAAGAGTCCGTCATACTCTATTTGGTTGAAATTATAATTCCAAGGAACACGAATAACCTCTACACCTCTTTTTACAAGACATCTGATGATATTATGCTTTACACCACAGTCAACCAATACAACTCTCTTTTCCCCGCTACCATAGCGTATTACCTCCTTGCAGCTAACGATATCCACTTGATTAACAAGATTAGGGTCTTCAATATTTTCAAGACTCTTGCCTTCGGGAACAATCTTTCCAAGCATTGATCCCTTCTCTCTCAGAATTTTTGTTAACTCTCGTGTATCAACGCCGTAGATACCAGGGATCTTATGCTCTTTAAGCCACTCATCCAGACTTTTTCGGGCATTCCAGTGGCTGTAATTAAATGAATAATCCGAAATGATAAGTCCTCGGACATGTATCTTTTCGGATTCGTAAAAAGTTGACAAACCGTCCACTATGTTATCATCCGGGACACCATAGTTACCTACCAGAGGAAAGGTAATACATAAAATCTGGCCAGAGTACGAAGGATCTGTTAAGCTTTCGGGATAACCAACCATAGCTGTATTAAAAACGACCTCACCATCAATGGCTTGGTCGTATCCGAAAGCAAAACCTTTAAACTCAACTCCGTTTTCCAGATAAAGAGAGGAAAATTTCTTTTTTTGCATTAAGGTTCCTTTTTTTATTATTTTATAAACGCGGCAAATTTATATAAAAATTACATACTTCTGGCAAAAATTGTCCATAACTCGCTTTTAAGTTCCTGCCACCTTCTTATTGTGGCAGATGCAAAATCTGCAGTATATTTTGTAAGATACTCTTTTGCCTCTTGATTTTTACCCTCTTTAACAAGATTTATCACAATCTGTTCATTCACAGGAGCATCTTTAAACATCACATCTTCAAAATGAATAGCTTGACTCTCAATGATTTTTCTTGTCTTTTCCCAATTAATTGTGGCAATTCTGTTTGTCTCTCTGAATGCCCAGGATGCAGCCTCAGGACGATAACGGTGCTGTCCGCAGATAGCAAAAGAGGGTGGGAGAGAAATTGTTCCGGAATATATAGGAATTCTTGGGCTCTGAGCAGGGTTATCAAATGAGAAATATGCAACTCCTCCTACTTCATCGGGCAGCCAGTCTCTTAACTGAATGATATGAGAATAGGAGCATTGAATTACGGCAATAGTTCTGTTTCTATCTACGCTACCAGGTTTTAACTGGTTGAAAAGAGCCCTCATATCATTTGTCATAAAATTTGAAAATGGTTTAACACTCTCTTTATACTCTTTGTTATCCTTATCTCTCTTTGTAACCTCAACTGATAAGTTCTTGGTCATATCGAACTCAGTACCCTCATAAGTTTGGCGATAAAGAGCCAGGATCTCTCTGACAGATACTTTTTTATCTGGCTTTACAGAGAATGGAAGTTCCTCCATATTCATATTGAGTCCGAGAGATGGAGCAACCGAATTCAATACAAAATATTCACGAACAGAGTATGGTTTTGACCCAGAAACTATTTTCCAGAATTTGAAAGGCTCTTTACCATCCCATAAACCAAGTTTTTTAGTTCTATCTTTTATATCCTGAGAATACATAAAATAATCAGGATTGTTAAAATCTACTATAGATATCCTGGGGATATTTGCCGATATTCCTACATGATCATCAGGAATCCTTGCGGCTACCCAGATAGAGGCTGGTTTACCCGGACCAGACCCGAAAATTTCAAGCTGCCATACCTCTTTTTTATCGGCGATTGTGATACATTCACCGGAATCACCATACCCGAACTCTTCTGTAAGTTTGCCGATAAGCTTAATAGCCTCTCTGGCAGTTGAACATCTCTGAAGTACAATTCTCTCCAGCTCCTCAATTAGGAATAATCCGGAAGTGTTCTCCAGCTCTTTTTTACCGGTTATTGTTGTCTCTCCTATGCCAAGTTGTTTTTCGTTAAGACAGGGATATGCCACATTTAAGTAAGCATAAGTCTCTGCAGGTGCCGGAATCCTTCCCTTCTCTACAACATTTCTCATATCAAAAGGCTCTTCATTGTGAAGCACTCCCCAAAAAACAGGTTCTGTGGCTCCCTTTTCGTAGCTCCTTCTCTTTTCAAAGGTTACCCAGGTTCTGTAGTTTGCATCACAAGTGTGAGCAGTTATAACAGATCCGTCAGTTGTAGCTCCCTTTCCAACCATTATAGAGGTACAACTCTCAGTATAGTCGCTATCATCGGGGTCTAAAACCTTGTTAAGAGGCTGTGCTATGGAACTAAGCGAGAAAATTAACGCCAGTAAGAGCAGTGAATATCTTCCGTTTTTCATAAATTATTTGGTTTTTGGTTATTTCTGTCATCATCAATAAGCTTAAGCAACACATCGATAGCCTCTTCCTGAGGAACTGAACGAAATACCGGTGTTTTCCCCCTATAAATGCTAACCATATTTCGACCCTCTCCAACGTAACCGTAATCTGCATCTGCCATCTCTCCTGGACCGTTTACCACACAACCCATAACAGCTATATTCAGACCTTTCAGGTGAGAAGTTCTTCTCTTTACCTCTTCAAAGGCACTCTCGAGGTTAAAGAGAGTCCTCCCGCATCCAGGACAGGCAATATACTCCGGCTTGGTAAATTTACGCCGAGAGGCCTGTAATATCATGTCTTTAAGCTCGTTAATTCTCTCCTCGGCAAATAGAGAATCGGGGTGTGAGAGGGTAAAGTCATCTATCTCCCTAAATAGCAGTTTCGGACCAATTTCGCAGGCAGCTTCAATAATGAATTTTTCCCAGCTGTTTTCATTAATAACATAATTGTTACTTGATGTCAAATTGCTCTTTTTTGACTCGTGAAACTCCTTTATATGCATTGCAACAGGAATTTCGTTTATAGGTGATTCAGTAAGCGAAACCCTTATTGTAGAGCCTATTCCGGATCTAAGAAGAGCAGATGTTCCCACTGCAGATTTTAATCGCCCCATATCTCCATTACCAGCCTCAGTTACCCCAAGATGAAGAGGGTAGATTACTCCCCGTTTTGACATCTCGTTGAATAAAAGGGTGTATGCCTCCGACATAACTAATGTGTTACTCGCTTTTAAGGATACAACAATTAGCTGAAAATCAAAACTTTCAGCTAATTCAATCCACTCCAGAGCAGAGTGCATCATACCAAGAGGGGTATTACCATATTTCTCAACCATTACCGGGTCAAGCGAACCATGATTAACTCCTATCCTGATAGCAGTTCCGTGATCTTTACATATTTTCGTAAGCGTTGAAAACTTTGATATCGCAACTGATTTATCTTTTGAGAAATTTCCGGGATTTATCCGCACTTTATCGGCAACCTTTGCTGCCTCATGCGCTATATCCGGAGAGAAGTGAATATCTGCAACTAATGGCATATAAATTCCTTCCGAACGAAGTACCTTTTTGATTTCAGCCAGGGCCATTACCTCTTTCATTCCCTGTGTAGTAAGCCTGACAATATCAGCACCGGCTCTATATAAAGCCCTGCACTGTTCAACCGATGCTTCAATATTAGCAGTAGGAGTATTGCACATTGATTGAATAACCAGAGGGTTATTACCCCCAATCTCTATATTTCCAACTTTTGTAATGATCTTTTTCATTTTCCGAATAATTGATAATAAATTGCCACACTAAAAAGCAGTTGGCTCGGATGAGAAAAAGAGACATTTATCTGACTATCCTTTTGCGGATTATATAGATATGTTAGCGAATACTGATAATTGGCCTCCAAATGTAATTCAAAAGGCTTAAGAACAAATGCCAATCCTCCTCCTCCAATGAACCCTGCATCAAATTTATAATCGGTTTCGGCAAAACCGTCCGATTTACTTTTTCTGTAACCTACAAATCCCCCCGCATTCATAAGTACTCTCATTCTCCAAAAGTCTATATGAAACTTTGATGTCAGAGGAAGTAGTACAGATTCCATCGTAACTTTATTCCCGTTCAACTCATACCCCTGTTCCTGAAAATAGACCTCTGCCTGGAACCCGAAATATGGCATCGTTTTCCAAAGAGAGTTGTAATTAATATATGAGAGAGAGTAGTTCTTATATGTTTTAATAGCCTTAACACCCTCTATTACAGGATTAAATGACACATTACTAATATTATAGGCTCCCTTAACTCCAATAAGGTGGGAACTCCTCTCCTGAGAAATAGCTGTGTTTGTAAACAGCAGTACAGATACTATTAATAGTTTGATCTTCATTTAAAAAGGGTTTTAAGATCTATTCTTTGGTTGATTTCGGCAGATTCAGGAATTTTGATTGATGTAGCTCCCCCAGGAAGGGTATATAGCCTTACTTTTTCAGGAGCTCTTTTATCTGCAAGGCTTCCTGAATCAATAATACCGTTATTGTTGATATCCTCGGTTATTCTAATAGAGTACTCACCTGGAGCAACATAAGGGAATGTAAGAGTAGTATCACTCTCACATTTAAGCGATCGGTATACCTTTTCTCTTGACAGATTGGTAAGTTCCACAATGTAGTGTGATTTAACACCGGATATTTCAAGCACTATCTTGCTTAGTTTTTCATCGTTGGGTAATATCACACTTTTAGAGATAGAGTCGTTCGAATACTTGTAAATATCCATAAAAGCCCCCTTTTTTATGGTCAAAATATACTCGAAGCCCTGTTTCATAGCCCCTTTCATATGAAGTCTGTATATACAGCTGTCGGCAACATCTCTCTCAAATGAATAACCCTCTCTGTTTTTTATGCCTTTTGGAGAAATTGATTCCAGTTTTACAAGAGAATCTCTCATAGAGTAGAGTGGAGATGGGAATATTAGCTGATAACCATACTGTTCTACCATGTCAGGAAGTGCATCTATCTTTAAATCAAGCAGATCTTTTCTGACTTTCTCCTCCTTTTGACCGAAGTTAGATCTGCGCTGCTGCTTTTCATCATCCTTTTTTTGTCTTGGAGCTGTCATTTTAAGTGTATCAGAACCCTTGACAAGATTATCGGAAGTATCGCTTTTCATATAGTTAACTACCATATTAACAGTATCTTTAAGAATAGCAGATGTATCTCTAACCCATAACACCAGACTATCTTTGGTTGAATTATACTGTTTGATAAATGGGAGCGGTTTGTAATCCTCTATGAAAATTGAGTCAATAACAGGTTTTGGTGAGGCAAATTTTATAAAAAACTTTTTTGTCTCGGGACGTCCATTATTTTTAACATACTGCTTTACAGTAGGTTCTTTAAATAAATATAGATTTATCTCGGCTGGTAGTGCCAGTGAGGCAGATGTGTCTTTTTCAGGAACATATGTGAGTTGTGGAACCCCTTTTTTCATAACAATACCAGGTTTCACAAGGGTATCCAAAAAGGCTATCTTCTCATTTTCAGGATCAAAAATATAGTTTTCGTTTATATCTCCGAATGCATAGACTCTATACTCAACAGGTTTTAAATTCTTTACAACAAAATACCCCCATTTGTTGGTTTTGGCAATCTTTGCAGGCCTTAGTTTATAAACAGCCGAATCGGCATGGTTCTCATAAAGCGCCACTATTATATTATCCAGAGGTAGAAGGGTCTTGTAATCGTATACACGTCCGGATAGCAGTAAGGAGTCAACATAATCACCGGTTGAGAAAGGGAAAGAGTAGGAGGGAAATTGATTCCCTTCGTTATTATCTACGATTGCATTTCCAAAGTTGATAGTATAAGTTTTTCCTGAATCAAGAGTGCTCGGAATGGTTACTATTATACCTCTGGCACGTATCTTTGTTTCTAGTTTTTTTGGAAGAGGAGGGGAGATAAATATATTTTTTGACTCCTCCTTAAGTGTTACAAATTCATTGAATTCGATGGATATTCTACCCCCTTTCACAGGAAAATGAACAGCATTTGAATCGGGGCTCATCTTTACAATAATCGGAGCAATAGTATCTTTTGGTCCTCCCGAAGGTGGAGTCGAAGTATTCGCACAGGAGGGTGACAGGATTATGTAAAATAGCGGTAAAAGAATTAAGTATCTTGTATATTTCATCGTCATCAATTTTGTTCTTCAATAATTTCGGAACGGGTTACATACTCCATTCCCTTTACCTTTGAGAGATTTGCAATCATTTTATCAAGGTCATCCGTACTGTGTACATAGAGGTCCACATATCCCTCAAAAATTCCATCGTGAGTCTCTATCAGGATTTTACGGATGTTCACGCTTAAAACCAGGGTGATATATTGAGAGACATCGTTTACAACACCTATTCTGTCAATACCTCTCATATATATTCTTGCCAGGAATGATAAAATTGTGTGTTTAGTCCATTTAGCCTTTACTATCTTCTCCCCATCTCTTGATGCGAGCAGAATGGCCTCCGGACAACTGCTTTTATGTACTATCACCTCCTGAGAATCATTTATAAATCCTATAACTCTATCTCCCGGAATCGGATTACAACATGTAGCAACCTTGTAAGAGAGAGTTTTATCCAGAGGATTCTCTTTTAAGAGATAGTCTTTCTTTTTATCAATTTTATTTCCATTAATACTCTCTGTCGTTTCAGATTCATCATCCTCACCCTCTTTTGGACCAAGACCAAAGAATTGCAAACCCCAATATTTTACAAATTTGCTTGAATTATTCTTTTTCAGCACCTTGCTTAACTCCCCTAGATCTAACAGTCCTGCAGCTATCTGGCTAAACAGATCCTCTCTGTTATTCATTCCATACCCATCTGCAATTTTCTTGTATACCTTGTTTTGAGGTTTAATACCAAGCTCCTTTAGCTTTTCGTCCAAAATCTTTTGGCCATTATTTAACTCACCCTTCGCCTCAGATTTAAGCGACTCCATTATTATAGCCCTGGCCTTTGGCGTTTTAGCAAATTGAAGCCACTCTCTTTTTGGCCTTTGTGTTTCGGCTGTAATTATCTCTAACTGATCTCCATTTCTCAGTTCGTATGAAAGTGGCACAAGCTTGTAGTTTGCCTTAGCTGCAATTGCCTGATTGCCTATCTGAGTATGTATTGAATATGCAAAATCAAGCGCTGTGGAGCCCTTAGGCAGAGATCTTGACTCACCCTTTGGTGTAAAGACATAAATTTCGGAGGATATAAGGCCGGAATGAAAATTATCAAGAAACTCAAGTGCATTTACATCGGGATTTTCCAGCACCTCTCTCACCATATTAAGCCATTTATCCATCTCGTTTTCGAGATTATTTGATCCTTTATAGCTCCAGTGTGCTGCAACTCCTCTTTCGGCAACATCATCCATTCTGACACTTCGTATCTGCACCTCTATCCAGTTACCCTGTGGTCCCATTACTGTGCAGTGAAGAGCCTCATATCCATTGTTTTTCGGTGTACTTACCCAATCTCTGATTCTATCGGTTTTAGAGAGATATATCTCCGTTATAAGTGAGTAAATGTGCCAGCACTGAATTCTTTCCGGTGTATTATCATCTGGTTCGAAAACTATTCTAACCGCATAAAGATCATAAACCTGCTCAAACGGAATAGACTTCTTCTCCATTTTCATCCAGATGGAGTAGGGGGTCTTGGTCCTTTTGGATATTGTAAATTTTATTCCAGCATTTTTAAGGCTCTGAGATATTGGCTCTATAAACTGGTCGATTGCCAGCCCTTTTTCTACGATTGTCGCGTTTATTCTATTCTGAATCTCATCATATTTTGCAGGCAGAGTATATTGAAGCCAGATGTTCTCCATCTCCGACTTTATGCTGTAAAGACCAAGTCTATGTGCCAGTGGAATATAGATATACATTGTTTCACTCAGTATTTTATCTTTTTTATACTGAGGCATGTACTCTATAGTCCTCATATTGTGGAGTCTGTCGGCAAGCTTTATAAGGATAACCCTAACATCATCATTAAGAGTTAATAAAATCCGCTTGAAATTCTCTGCCTGGGTAGAGGTATTTGTATTAAATGCACTCTTTATTTTGGTAAGTCCATCAACAAGTGAGGCAATTTTTGGACCGAAGAGCCTTTCGATATCTTCAATAGAATATTCCGTATCCTCAACAATATCGTGAAGGAGGGCGGTTACAATGGATTTGTACCCAAGTCCAATCTCTTGAACTACAATTTTTGCCACAGCAATAGGGTGAAGAATATATGGGTCTCCGGATTTTCTTCGGACACCATCATGAGCAGCTTCGGCATATTCAAAAGCCTTAATTACAGTCTCATACTCCTCCTGATTGGAGCATCTTTTGAGGCTGGCAATTCTTAACTCCTCAAACTCTTTTTCAATTAAAGCTTTATCTTTATCTGTAAACATATACTAGTATAAAAGATCCCTCTTACCGTTTTTGATTTGTTCCACTTTGGACTTAATCTCCTCTCTGCGCTTTATATTGGTAATTTTATCAAGCTCTTGTTCTATCAACAAATATCCCGCCTCTTTTGTTTCTTGGGATGAGTAGTCCTCCAAATATTCTGCGAGTGTTAGCATTGCGTTTGGTGTGCAGAAATTACCTATAAACCCTGGGATGGCAAACTCCATAAAATGTTCGCCTGTTCTTCCTACTCTGTAGCAAGATGTACAGAAGCTGGGAATGAATCCTTTTTGCAGTAACCATCTGATCACAAGATCTAGATCTCTGGAGTCTGCAATTTCAAACTGCTCTTTATCTAAGTGTTGATCGCCGGACTTCTCCTGATACCCACCAATCTCCAGACGAGTTCCTGCATCAATTTGAGAGACCCCGAACTCTATTACGGCATCTCTTATTGCAGCACTCTCTCTTGCAGTCATAATCAGGCCTGTATATGGAACAGCCAGTCTCAAGATTGCTACAAGTTTTTTAAAATCTGAGTCGCTGACCTCATACGGGAGCTCAATATTCATCCCTAATGCCGGTTTAATCCGGGGGAAACTGATTGTATGGGGACCAACTCCGCATACTTGCTGTAATCTTAGTGCGTGAGTTACTAGACCTAATACTTCGAATCTCCAATCGTACAGTCCAAATAGAGCTCCAATACCCATGTCATCTATTCCCCCCTCAAATGCTCGCTCCATTGCGTTCAGGCGCCACAGATAGTCGCTCTTTGGACCCGGGCCTGGATGGTATTTTGCATAAGTCTCTTTATGGTAAGTCTCCTGAAACACCTGATAAGTGCCTATACCGGAAGACTTAACAACTTTAAAACCCTCTACATCAAGAGGAGCGGCATTTATATTAACGCGCCTGATCTCTCCGTTTCCCTTTTTTACCCGATAACAACTCTTCACACAATCTGCAATAAATTCAGGAGAGTAGGATGGATGTTCTCCAAAAACTAAAATTAGCCTCTTATGTCCCTCATCTTCGAGTGATAAAATCTCATTTTCCAGTTCGTCAGGAGTCAATGTCTTTCTGAAAGCCTCTTTTAAACTGCTTCTGAATCCGCAATAGAGACAATTGTTTGTGCATCTGTTTCCAATATAGAGCGGGGCAAACAGTACAATGCTGTTCCCTTAAATCCCCTTTTTGAGATACCGGGCTGTTTCAAAAAGCTCATTAGTAAGTTCTTCCGATTCTATTGCAATAAGATGAGCCGTCTCTTCAACTGTCAACGGTTGTTTGTTTCGACTCTTTTCAAAAATTGCCCTAACAGCATCTTTATCCTCTTTTGTTTTTGAGATAAGAGATTGTATGTATGAATCATTTATGAAGTCACTTGCTTTGCTACTTAATTTCTTGTCCATGATTAAACTTGTAATTATCTACATTTTGAAATGCGTGTGATAGTTCTGCACCGAAAAGAATAATTGTCCAACTGATATTCATCCATACCAGAAAAAGGGGAACAGCTGCAAAAACACCATATACGGCATTTAAGCCGGAGACCATAATCTGAGTCTCCAGATATAGGAGCTGAACTACTACAAATGCAGCCGCTACAATAAGAGCGGCATTAACTGATGCAACAAATTTTACCCGTGTATTTGGAATAAATTTATACATAAGTGAAAAAACCAATGTAACCAAAGCATAAAACGCCAGCCAGGTAAATATTGATGTTATTGGAATTATATCATTCAGCGAAGAGCCCAAAGACTCGATAGCGTTTATATAAATTACCGCCAATGCCAGGAATGATAATATAAGAAGTGGAGATATTATTAAAAATATCGTGTAGTACATTATTTTTTTGTGGAAAGATCTCCCGTTTCCCGTTTTCCAGATTAAATTGAAAGATCTCTCGACACTCATCATCAAGCCAAATACTGTTGAGATGAAGAATAGAAAACTGATAATTCCGAACAATCCCTTTTCAGTAGATGCAACCACATTATTGGCAAACTTAAGCAGATATGTAATAACCTCCTCATTGCCCGAAAAATTGGTATAGATCAACTCAATCAATTTGTCGGAGAGACCAAATCCCTTCGTTATAGCAAATATTACTGCAATGAAAGGTACCAAAGACATAGCGGAGAAGAAGCTCAATGTAGTAGCCTGCATTCCGGCCATGTCCATTCCAAATCCCTTGATTGTCATTATGAATACCTTAGTGTACTTAATCAATCTAGCTTTAAAACGGCTTATCTCCGACATCTCCAGATGCCATATGTCGGATATGAAAAAATTCACTATTCTCCTGTACTTTGTCAATATTGCTGTAAATCTGCCCAAGTGTGTTTATTATTTTAATTTGTCGGAAAATTTCTGAACATCAATGATGAATCTTTTATGAATACCCTCTCCAATTGCTCCTTTCTCATCATATGCAGCAACCTTAAAGATCAGTTCCCTTCCGTTTACCTCTATGAGTTCACATTCTGCATATACCTTAGAACCCATTGGGGTGGCTCTCAAGTGACGAATACTAACTTCGGTCCCCACAGTATCGAAGCCATCTTCCATGTATGGCAAGACTGAAAGATGTGCAGACCTCTCCATTAAAGCAATCATAGAGGGTGTCGAGAGCACCTCAAGCAATCCCGATCCTATCGATCTCGCTGTAATTGCTTCATCGACTATAGTCTCTATTTTGTATTTGACACC
>JAFIHK010000123.1 GCA_017848635.1 Bacteroidales bacterium
AAAGGCGTATTGTCTACAACCGGTGAAGAGGTTACTTACAACTACCAATCTGGCCAAACATATATGATCAATAATGCGTCTTATTCAGGTGATTATATGATTCAACAGTACTGGAAGAATTATGGCGGCAATGCATACAATCTCATAACCAGCACAAACTGGATAAGACTAAGATCGTTGTCATTCACTTATGACTTTACTTCACTGGTTTCTAAAACCAAGTTTATCAAAGGCTTATCAGCATCATTTACCGGCTCTAACCTCTTCCTTATAACAAACTATAAGGGGATGGACCCTGAGGTGAGTGTATCAGGTTCAGGTACTGGTGGTTCTGGCTCGATGGGTATTGACTATTGTGGTGTACCTGCTACAAGAAGCTTTACTTTTGGGGTTAATTTAACATTTTAACTAATTGATAAAATTGAGAAATATGAAAAAAATATTACATATCGCATTAAGCCTGTTTCTACTTGCAGGCCTTACCTCTTGCGAAAAGTGGCTCGATGTTAATGTTGACCCTGACAATCCAAATGACAAGAGCGCTACGGTAAATATCCGTCTGCCATGGATTCAGCACTACTACATGTATGCTGTAGGGGTTGCCAATATGAGGACAAGCACAATAAACGGTATTCTTACTCAGGTATATTCATCTACCGCTGCAAACAGCCTTTTGGCTGCCTGGAATCCTGCTCAATCGAGTTGTACTACAATATACCAGAACTGGTTCCTAGGAGCTGCTGTCAATATTCAGCCTCTGATTGATAAGGCAATGGAGACAGGATCTTACCACTATATTGGTGCTGCTTACTGTATTAAAGCTATGGGATTTATGCTGATGCTGGATCTTCATGGAGAGATGCCTTATACAGAGGCTCTTACCGGTAAATATAATCCGGCATATGACAATGGTGAGGCAATCTATAAAGGTTGTATGGCCGATCTTGACCTGGCTATTGAGTACTTCAACAAGGCTCAGGGTGCAGGATCTGTTCCATTGTCAAAGGGTGATACCTGGAATGGGGGTGATGTCTCAAAGTGGCTGAAATTATGCTATGGTTTGAAGGCTCGCTATCTGAACCAGATTTCAAAGAAGAGCACATATGATCCTGCAGCTATTCTTGCTGCATTGGAGAGTGCTCCGAAATCGAACAGCGATAATACTATTATGAAGCACTATAATATACTGGGAGACGCAACAAACTTTACAGTTGGTGACCCATATATGACAAATACTACATGGGATGCTACCGGTTACGGTACAGGTCAGAGAGTTACAAGATGGTATATAAATCTGCTCAAAAACAGCTACACAGGCGGATCAGGCGTTGTTGACCCTCGTTTCCCTAAACTGGTACCTGCGTCTATGAAGAATATCCAGGTAAATACCAATGGTGACATCCTAAGTTATGAATGGATGAGAGATGCGGGTGTTGATATGATGAACTCCGATATTCGTCAGAACAGTGGTCCTATCAATGCAACTTATGCTACGTCTAATGTTACACTGAATTACGCTATTGCCGATGAAACAGCCAGAAATAACTTTATTGCTTCGCTTCATCAGCCATATACAGTAACAGGTACAACTGTTGCCGTAACTTATAAAAAGGGTTCTCTCTATGTTAATAGTACCAACTATAAAAGAGCCGGTGATACTGTTTACGTAAACCTGAGATCTAACAGTCTCTCTACAGGCGGTAAATCTGCTACGGATATGTACTACTATCCTGTAACTACATCTAATGCAGTTCTGGGAACAGGTAGTTTCTATGCAAGACCTGACTCCGATTCGGATATCTTGACCTATGCCGAAATGTGCTTTATTAAAGCTGAGGTTTATTTCCGTCAGGGTAACAAACCTCTTGCATGGAATGCATACAAAGAGGGTATCCAGGCTTCTTTTGACAGAATGCAGTTAAAACTTAATGACTGGCAAAGTGCAGGTACTATCAATCCGGACCAAAAACCTATGAGCACAACCGATATCGCTAATTATATGGCAAGTGCAGCTGTTGTTCAAAACTCTGCCAACCTTACAATGGCAGATATTATGCAACAAAAGCTTATTGCAATGGGCCTTAGCTATATCAACTGGAACGATATGCGCAGGTTTAACTACAGTGCCGGCAATATTGGTTCATTTGGTGTAGTTTATAAGGATTACAAACGCCCTTATGAATTTACTGCAACTAATAAGATGATCGGAACCGCTCCTACAGATCTTACATACTGGTTCCGTCGCTTCAGCCAAAGTACTCACGAGAGCAACTACAACTACGATCAGTTGATGTTATCGAATACTAAGGCAATGACTGACCCAATCTGGAGTGATCCTGTTTGGTGGGATATACCTGATTAATCAAATAATCGATAGTAATAATGCGCAACTCCGGTCCTCCGGGGTTGCGTTTTTTTTATTATTTAAGTAGATTTGTGAAGATTAAAAATAGCAGATTATGTTCAGCAAAGATGTTTATTCCGTCAGAAGGAGTGCTCTGAAGAGCTCTCTCGGCGAAAAGGGTGTTCTACTGTTTCTGGGTAATTCCGAGGCAGGGTATAACTACATTTCTAATACATACAGGTTCCGTCAGGATTCCTCTTTTCTCTATTTCTTCGGGCTGGATGAACCGGATCTGGCTGCGGTTATAGATCTTGAGAGCGGGGAGGAGATTGTATTCGGGAATGATGTTGATATTGACGATATTATATGGATGGGGCCGCAGCCGGCATTGAAAGATAAGTGCCATAAAATCGGAGTCTCTACTTCCAAACCTCTCGCTGAACTTGCAAATTATATATCTGCACAACAGAGTAAAGGCAGGAAAATTCACTACTTACCACCATATCGCTACCATAATAAGATTCTTTTGAATAGGTTGCTCAATGTGGGATTCGATGAAATTGCAGCACAGGCTTCAGTTCCTTTTGTAAAAGGGGTAGTTGCTCTTCGGGAGATCAAAGAGCAGGTGGAGATTGCCGAAATGGAGATAGCCGCTAATATCGGTTATATGATGCACTATACGGCCATGAAGATGGCAAAACTGGGAATGGTTGAGCAGGAGTTGGTGGGAATTATGGAGGGTATCTCTATTTCTCACGGTCATATGCCCTCTTTCCCTATAATATTATCGCAGAATGGTGAGACTCTGCACAATCATATGCACCATCAAATTCTCACCGATGGCAGATTACTGGTGATTGATGCCGGTGCTGAATCAAACTCACACTACGCCTCCGATTTCACCAGAACTTTACCCTCTTCGGGGAAATTCACTGAGAGGCAAAAAGAGATATATACGATTGTATCCGAAGCAAACAATCTTGCTCTTGATCTGATCAAACCGGGCATAAGCTACAGAGAGGTTCACCTGGCTTCATGCAGGTTGATAGCGCAGGGGCTGATCAATATCGGTCTTATGAAGGGAGATGTGGACGAAGCGGTGGCTGCCGGGGCTCACGCGTTGTTTATGCCTCACGGACTCGGACACCAGATTGGACTTGATGTGCACGATATGGAGGACCTTGGAGAGAAATATGTCGGATATGACGATAAATTCATACGTTCAACACAATTCGGCCTGGCCTCTCTGAGGATGGGTAAGATGCTGAAACCCGGGCATGTTATAACAGATGAGCCTGGGATCTATTTTATTCCTGCCCTGATTGAGAAGTGGAAAAAAGAGGGAATAAACAGGGAGTTCATCTGCTTTGATAAGCTGGAGAGTTACTATGATTTCGGAGGAATAAGGCTTGAAGATGATGTACTTGTTACGGAGACCGGTTCACGTCTCCTGGGTTCAAAAAGGTTGCCGATAACTGTTAAAGATGTTGAGGAGGAGATGCGTGGCTAGATCATTAATCCTCAGATATACGGCTCTGATTTTTTCAGTCGTATTGGTTTTCTCCTGCTCCAAGAGCGAACAGCCTGAACCAACACCGCCATCCACCGATAATACCCTCATTGGATTTCGATTCGAGTCAGGGTCTAATTCGCAGCTTAAAACTACTGTAAATGCTTATTTCAATGGTAAGACAGTATATGTTACCATTCCCAGAGGAGTCTCTCTAACCTCTCTCAAACCTACTGCAGATATTAATGCAAAGGCCACATTAAGAATAAATAACACTGTTGTAAAAAATGGCGTTACGGCATTTGATTTTACAAACACATTGAACGCAGTTGTTACTTCGGAATCGGGATTGACAAATAGTTATAAAATTCTTGTGCAAAATGGAGAGCAGTCGATAGACAATATCATTTATGCATTTATGAAGAAGTACTCAATTCCGGGGATCTCATGTTCCATTTCAAAAAATGAGCAGATGGTTTACTCGGTAGGACTTGGATTTGCAATTACAGAGAGCGATGTTAGGGTTACCTCTTCGCACCTTTTCAGACTTGCAAGCTGCTCAAAACAGTTTACTACCTATTGTATTATGAAGTTATATGAGCAGGGGCTTCTCTCTCTCGACGCAAAGATATTTGGGACTGGTGGAATTCTCGGAGCGGAGTATCCTACAGTTTCGGATAAAGCATCCAGAGTTACTGTTAAGCATATGTTGAGTCACACAAGCGGATGGACCAGTGATCCTGACCCTATGTTTACAAGTTCATTTTATGGGAAGACTCTGGAGCAGAGAATAGATTATATGCTCACCTCGCCTCAGTCGGAGCCTGGAACAGTATACTCATATTACAATATGGGGTTTGGAGTACTTGGAAAGATTGTGGAGAAGATTACGGGAAAAGATTTTGAAACTTATCTTAAAGAGCAGCTTGCTCTGGCAGGTATATTTGATGTTCATGTAGGGAAGAACCTTGCAGGAAGAAGGTCAAACGAGGTTGTTTACTACTCTCAGAGTGGCACAAACGGATATGGAAACGAAATGGAGGTTATTAAGGCTGCCGGAGGAGTGATAGCATCTGCTCCTGAGATGCTTAAACTTGCGCATCGCCTTGATGGTTATTCAACTGTTCCGGATTTCATCACATCGGCTACAAGATCTACTATGATTACTCCTCCATTTCCGTCGGTGTATACCAGATACGGTCTGGGCTGGAGGGTAAATCACACATATTTCCCTAATGCGATGTATCATACAGGAAACCTTGCAGGTACTGCTACAATGTGGATAATAGGTGAAAATCTGAATGTTGTGGTTCTATGCAACTCACGATCTTATATTTCCGGATTTGATGATGAGATGTACGGTTTGCTTAAGGATATACGTACTTTGGCTTCGTCAATCAGTTGGTAGAGCTCGGATAGAATCATTGCCGTAGCTCCCCAGATTGTGTAATTACGATATTTGTAGGCCGGGGCCCGGAGTATTTGACCTCCAGGACGCCTGGCCTCAATTATTTCAACTCTTTCGGGGGCGAGAGCCCAAAGAGGCACTCTCATCCAGGAGGCGACCTCCCTCTCATTAACGGGCCCCGGCTCAGTACCGTCTGACAGAGCAAGTACAGGGTGAATAATATAGTTCGATACCGGAATATATAGACTGGTCAGCTCTCCCAAAACTTTGCAGTGTTTTGGGTCAATACCGACCTCTTCAAGAGTCTCCCTCTTTGCTGTCTCCTCAGCACTCCTCTCCTCAGGTTCCGTTTTTCCTCCGGGAAGAGCTATCTGCCCGGAGTGCACTCCTTCACTTACGCTTCGTTCTATAAGCAGTATCTCCCAGTCATTTGATATATAGATCTCTCTCTCCTTATCTTCCGGCAGGATAGGGTCTTGTGCCTCTGCAGGAGGGTAGAGCAGAAGCAGCACAGCAGAGCTTACTGCGGCCTCTGGAGCCGACCCGGCATTTTCAAGCTCTTCTCTCCTCATTTCAGGTGCCATTTTAAGCTGGGATTCTCTTCCTGGTAAATTATCCATTAGCATAAAAAAGGGTGTTTTAAAGCGCAAATTAGGGCTTTTATTTTTAAATTGCATCACTAAAACCATATAATGATGTTAAAGTTTAGATTACTATTTACGCTTGCTGCTCTTATTTCATTTTCGTCAATCTACTCAAAAACGGAAAAATTCTATATAGTTGAGATGAAGACCAACAAAGGAGAGATAATTCTTAAGCTCTCCAACCGTACTCCTCTTCACAGAGATAATTTTGTTAAGCTCTGTAAGGAGAAGTTCTATGACAATGTGCTTTTTCATCGTGTAATTGAGGGCTTTATGATACAGGCAGGAGACCCTCAGAGTAAATCGCATAGTATGGATATTACGCTGGGCGACGGTGAACTGCCCTATAAGGTAGATGCTGAAATTGTACCTGGAATGTTTCACAAAAGGGGTGTTCTGGCGGCGGCCAGAGAGGGAGATTCGTTTAACCCGGAACGGAAATCTTCATCTACACACTTCTATATCGTAACAGGGAAGGTATGCACAGATGCCGACCTTAATAAGGCCGCCGCCAGGATTGCAAAGGCTAACCGCCTTACAGAATACACATTTCCTGATGATATTGTTAAAGTCTATAAATCGGAGGGCGGAGCACCTCATTTGGATACTCAGTATACCATTTTCGGAGAGGTTATAAAGGGTATGGATGTAGTGATGAGTATCTCTAAAAGTGAGACAGATAATAACGACAGGCCTTTGGAGAATATTGTAATTATCTCGGCAAAGGCCCGTTTGGTTAAAAAATATAGGTAGCAGAGCGGATGCTCTGATTTTTTCTCAGAGATTGGTGCTCTAGAGTGGGTCGGATGTTGTGGTGAATGTCACCTGAGTGCCGTAAGCAGTTCCTTTCGAGTTTGTTGCATAGGACCTGATGTAGTAGGTAGTATTTGCAGATAAACCTGTTAAGGAGCTTGAAAATTGTCCGGTACCGGTTCCGTCGCTTGTTTTACTGTCGTCGGTTGTAGGGTTTTCCGATGTGCTCCAGCAAACACCTCTGGCAGTAACAGCCTCTCCCCCTGAAATTGTCACATTTCCTCCGCAGGTAGCCGAAATATTCGTAATCTCTGTAACTGCAGATGTGGTAACAACAGGAGTGTCGGATAGTGTAGTGAATTCTCCCTGAACCCCATATGCCGTTCCGGCGCTGTTTGTTGCATATGCTCTTACAAAATAGGTTGTGCCCGGTAAAAGACCCGATATGGTACTTGTGAAAATACCTGAGCCGGTTCCATCGCTGGTTTTGCTGTTGTCGGTAGTAGGATTAGCTCCGGTGCTCCAACAAACACCTCTTGAAGAGACAGTTGCCCCTCCGTCCGAAGTAACGGTACCTCCGCTTACAGCCCCTGTCTTACCCACAGATGTTATTACTGTGGTAACAACAATTGGAAGCTCGGCAACTGTTGTAACAGAGATCTCTGTTCCGTATGCAGTGCCTGCACCGTTGATGGCATAAGGACGGTAGTAATATGTTTGTCCCGGCTGTAATCCGCTTACAAGTACCGAAATTAATCCGGTTCCGTTTCCATCGGTAACCTTATTATTACTAACAGTCGGATTCTCTGTTGTTGCCCAGCATACACCCTTCTCCGTAACAGGAGAACCTCCGTCGGCTGTCACACCTCCATTGGCCGTAAACGATGATGAGGTTATTGAAGTTGCAGGGGCAGATACTACGGTTGCAGGATCGGCGAGTGTGGTAAAGCTTCTCTGTTCACCGTACTCAGTACCTGCGCTGTTAGTAGCATACGCCCTGACATAGTATGTAGTTCCCGGTAAAAGACCGGTAATAGAGCTTGTAAATGTACCTGTTCCGTTTCCGTCGGTTGTTTTGCTGCCTGTAATAACAGGATTCTGAGATGTGCTCCAGCATACACCTCTGGCTGTGACATTAGCACCACCGCTGTTTGTTATATTACCCCCTCCGGAAGCAGATGAGGATGTTATCCCTGTTATAACAGTTGTTGAAATTGTTGGAAGAGCAGCAAGCGTAGTAAATGAAACCTGCTCTCCGTATGATGTACCAGCGCTGTTTGTTGCATAGGCTCTCACATAATATGTTGTGCCAGGGCTGAGAGCAGTCATCGAACTGCTAAAAGTGATCGGTTGAGCCTGTGCAGATGTTAAATCGAATGGATTTGCGCCAAGAATGTTGAGAGATGCATCACTGGTCTTAAAATCTGCCGTAGTAGGATTCTGATTGGTACTCCAACAGATACCCTTTGCTGTAATGGTTCCTCCTCCGGTCGATGAAATAACTCCACCGCCTGACGCCGATGTTGAGGCTACCGAAGATATCTCCGATGTGGCAACAGTTGGTGCAACTGCAGGTGCTACAAATGTTTGTTGATTCCCGTAACTTGTTCCTATCGAATTAACCGCATAGGCTCTTACATAATAGGTTGTGCCCGGAATAAGATCGGTAAGGTTGCTTGTAAAAGTTCCGGTTCCGGTTCCATCGGAGCTTTTGCTCATTAAGATAGTCGGATTTTCAGATGTACCCCAGCATACACCTCTGGCTGTAACAGAGGCTCCACCGTCGGCTGTTATGTTTCCTCCGCTGACTGCGGTGTATGGAGTTATTGATGATATCGCAGTTGTGGTTAGAGTTGCCAGAATAGTTGCAGTGGTAAATGTCTGCTGGTTTCCGTAGCCGGTACCAACAGCATTAACTGCATAGGCTCTTACATAGTATGTAACACCCGGAGATAGTCCGGTTATTGAACTTGTAAAACTACCCTTTCCGGATCCATCCGAAGTTTTGCTGTCTGCTACTGTCGGAAACTGACTCGTACTCCAGCATACCCCCCTGGCAGATACCGATGCTCCCCCTTCAGAGGAGATGAGACCTCCGGAATTTACCGAATTGGCTGTTATTGCTGTAGGGAATGCAGTTTCAACTACTGGAACGCTCTTCGCTGTCTCTTTTTCGCAAGAAATTATAAGTAGAGACGATGCGCAAAGGATAGATAATAAGTTCTTTAAGCCCTTCATTTTACAAGTTTTGATTTAAAATTTGTTAAATTTAGGCAAAAAAGAGAATTATCTAATCGTTTTGTTGAAAAATCTTGTTATTTAACGGGTTCTCCGGTCAGTTGCCATCCGGTAATTGTGGAGATGTGGGGGATAAGTGTCATCGCAATCTTCTTTTGCCCCTCATAATTTGGGTGTCCCGATGAGCCCTGGTCTGAATCGTCGTTATAAACTCCATTCAGATATGCCGTAAAGTGTAAATTTTTGTCTCTCTTTCCAATGCAGTATTCCCGCAGATAGTCGAAAGCTCCACCCTTTGGAGGTGCAACACAAAGGATCTTAACATCGCCATACACCTCACGAATCTGTTTTATAATAATATCATACGAGTTCAGAAACTCCTCTTTAAGTGGATGAGGTTTTGTTGAAAAATCATTCGATCCTAAGTTAATAACGACAAGATCGGGCCTGTATGAAGAGAAGTTCCATCTGTTCTGAGGTTGTTCGTCAAATGTGCCCATCATTAGTTCTCTCATTGATACTTTTGATACTCTGGCAGTATCCCCGTAATTTCTCGCTGCACCCCTGCCAGAGTGAGCAATTAATGTATAATCTGCATTAAAATAGCGGGCAATTATGCAGGAGTATGCATAGTTACAATTTTCTGTTTCGGGCTTAAACGGCTCCTTTTTTGACAACCCCTCTGTTCCATAGCCACAGGTTATTGAGTTCCCAATGAATTCAATATGGCGCTCCCTCTTCACATCCGGAGGTAAAAGAGTGCCCTTTTCATCCAGGAACCAGGAGATAATTGTTGTGGTGCCCTGCTCTCCTTCACTCCTCTTTTGCAATCTCAGGGAGTGAGTTCCCTTTTTTAAACCCTTGGCGAGTACAATCACACTGTCAGTTTTAGAAACTGTAATAACGCCTTTTTGAATTCCATCTATAAAAAGGTTATAGTAGTTTTTTTTGGAATCTTTGGCCCTCATGGAGATGGAGCTACCTGTGAAACGGAACTCGGCATATGTGCCGCTCCAGTTAAATTTAACACTGCCGTCGCTCTCTTTCTCAATCCTTCCTGTATAACGCACTTCCGGCGCATCTGCACGAAGAGTTTTAACTTTTTGGTCGGCCGAAAGTGATACTGTAGTTGATAGGAACAGTGTTGTGAACAGTAATCTGTATATTGTTTTTAAAGTGAATTTCATTTTTTTACTGATTTATAAAATTACCAAAATGATCTATCTCTTTTCCGAATGGGTTGAGAACTCTGTCGATAATTGCCGCAACTTGAGCTCTTGTAAGCTCTGTGTCTCTTTTGTCGCTTGCTATCGCAAGAAAATTCTTCTCTCTGTCGAGCAGATAGTATATCTCCTGAGATGTGCCTCCTCCTATTTCAGACAGGATTGTTACGAGCCAGTCAAGTGTGACATTTTTGCTACCATCCGGTTCCTCTTTGACTATATTGTACACCTCCGAGAGTCCCTCTTTGAGATCCGAACGTGTAATCAGTGAATCTGCAAAAAACCATGTTTGATTTTCCCATCCTTTATTCATTCCCTTCCCTTTTATAATACCGGTAACGCCGATTTTCTGAATAGCTTCGAAGTATCGCTCTCCCGGTTTAAGATCCAGATATGGAAGCAAATAGCCTCCGGATTTCAGGATTCTGCCCTGTACATCTCTAACGGGAACTTTGCTGACTATTTTCCCGCTTTTAACTGCAAGAGCCGCCAATGCTCCGGAGGCCTGTCCTATCTGAAGAACGACCGGTTGAAGTCGTGTAGAGCCGTTGACAAGGTTTGTTACTGAAACCGATTTTTCTGCTACAATAAGATTTTCAACACCCTTTGGAATAACGATTCCGAGAGGGAATCCATAGGATGGAACAGGGTAGATATGCAGGTCGGGCAGTGAGTCCCAGGCCGGATAACGTGTATGGTGCTGGTCTACCGGGTAATCTCCCACTCCTGCTGCTGTTCTGTAAAGCTTTTGGGGCTGTTCGTAAGGGTGTGTAATGTGATTAACTGTAAATCTTACAACTCCGTCTACTCTTCTGGATTCTCGGTGATACGCTATAAATGGGAGACGATCTTTTGTAGGGAATTCATCATCTGCAATACCAAGTCTTTTGTAGCCGAGCTCTGTCTGGATATAGTAAAGAAAGCAGAGAGACATATTTTTAGCCTTTTCCAGAGCTTTTATACGCTCTTCTCTGGACATCTCTATTACATTAACATAGAAATCATTTCCTTCGATAGGCCAGTTGATCATATACTTATTATTGGGAAGTTTTCCGTATGTGATCATCATCTGCTTGCTCCAGCGTCGCTTCTTCTCCTTGGGGTTAATGCACTTTTCGTGTTCGGTGCTGCAATAAAAGAGAGAAGGGTCATATCCTTCGGGCTTTACAGGAGTTACTTCGTAAGGGTACTCTTTGAGAACCATAGCGTATGTGAGATCCTGGATTATCCCGTTTGCGTGCTCAGGGGCCATATCCTCACCTGTAACACTTTTTGAGTCCATTCCTATCTCATATTTTACTCCACAAGCCTTTGCTACATCGCCCAGTTCTGTCGCATCAATTAAAATTTTGGTCTTGATTTTTATAATCTGCCCGTTACTGTTGAGAGTTACACTCCAGCCCTCACCAGCTTTTTCCGCAGATATAAAGTAAGTTCCGTAAAGGATGGAGAGCAATCTCTCCTTTGCTGCAATATTCTTAAAAATCTTATCTCCCACAGATGGTTCGAATAGGATATTACTTACCCAACCTGTTGCAAGCGATTTTTCACTTCCGTATTTTGCCACCAGTGAGTCTCTGAATTCTCCCCAAATTCCGCCTTTAAGTTTGAAGTTACCATCGGTGGCGCTCACTCCGGCAGATGTTAGCATTCCACCGAGCCACTCGTGCTCTTCTGCAATAAGTGTGGTAGCACCACCTCTTGCACTTTCAATACCCGCAGCCACTCCGGATGTTCCACCTCCGATTACGACAACATCATAATCCGCTCCCTTTGAGGTTGCATCTCTGGTAAGGACCTCTCTGTATATATTTCCGAAACGATCTTTCGCAATAATCTCGATTACCGAATTACTGCTCCCGGCTTTTGCTCTGTAAAAGTGATCGGACTCCGATGGATAGATCCATTTGTGATCGAGTTTTGAGGTATTTGAATAGAGGGCCTTGGCATCCGGATCATAAGCCCTGAATCGCTCCATCGTTGAACTGAGTACTCCATCTTCGTACATCTGCACACTCCAAGACGGATCGGAGTTCCAAATGTTTGCCACGATGTATCCCCTAAACTCCGGATATTTTTCACCGTCGTAAAGTTTCATCTGAAACTCTTTATCGTAGCCTGTTGATTTATAGTACCACTCAACCTTATTGCCTGAAATATTGTATACTCCATAACCTGAGGGAGTCCCGTCGGTACATAGGGCACCTTGCCACCAGGCGCCTGAGAGAGCCGGTGTAACATGCTCATAAAGAGTAGGTGTAATTTGCTGATTATATGTCGTATGTGTATGTCCTGACAGCACATGTGCGTTATACTCCTTAAGCAGATTATAGAGCGAGCGGTGGTTGGTCATTGTATTGCCCGCTCTGCCGTATTGAAAAGCAGCTCTGTCCGAGGGTTCGCAACTAGCCGGGATATGTATGTTAACCATTACCGTACTTCCCTTTGGAACGTATGATAGATCCTTCTCAAGCCAGGCCAGCTGGCGTTCATCGAGATATCCGATGTAAAAGTAGTCCCTGCCTATATAGAAGTTGTCGTTCAGGGTTATGTAGTGAACCTTTCCGACATTATAGGAGTAGTACTCCGGGCCGAATGTCTCATTATATTTTGCCTCGCTCCCCTCCATAGCTCTTCCGTAAAGGGTCATGTCGTGGTTTCCCATTGCGTTGTAAACAGGAATATTGAGTCTTGACATTACCCTGTTATACTCACCGTAATATGAGTGATCGTTTGAGACAATGTCTCCGGAACATATAGCGTGAACAGACCTTCCCGGACCAAAAGACTTAATAGTTTCATTTATATCCTCAACTGCCTTAGACAATAACTTGAACTCTTTTCCGGCCCAAATCTGCGGATCGGCAAATACAATAAATGAGTGATCGGTATCCTGACTGCTCTTTTTTATCAGATCAAAATCATACCGTATCCTCCCAGCAGTAAGCTTTTCATAGAACTTTACTGTTCCTCCGTCAAATTTTGAATTGTATCCCGAAGGGACAGAGAGGTAAACATATTTTGCAGATTTGTCGGTCTCAAGCCGGTACTCTCCCTTTTTATCGGTTAATGCGAAATTATAACCGTCGGTTACTACAACCCCGCTTAGTCCCTTCCCGGCAGATATTACCCTGCCTGTTACAGAGATTGCAGAAATAGTATTAAATGCGACAATTAGAAAGGCTAAGATCGCTATTATTTTTTTTCGGCTTTTTTTCATCAGATATTTTATTTATTTACACTTTTCGAGAATGTTTGCGCATTGGTACAGTCCTCTCGGAATGTGGAAGCAACCCTTCCATTTTCCCCCTTTAAGATTGAGCAGAACCTCTCCACGCCTGTTCAAGTATCCGAACCATTCGCCGTGTTCACTATCCTTAAAGTGCGACCATGTGTAGTCGTGGACCTTCTCAAACCAGTTGAGGCACTCCTGTGAGCCTGTAAGCTGATATCCTTTGATGAGAGTAATAAGTGTTTCAATATGAACCCACCATAGCTTCTGGTCCCATTCAAGCTGCTGTGTCGGATTGCCCTTAACATCCATAAAGTAGAATATTCCGCCAAACTCTTTATCCCATCCATATTCGAGTGTCTTCAGTGAAATCTCTACAGCTTTTTTAATAATATCGGGTCTGTTGAGTTTAACTCCCAGATCCATTACAAACCACATTGATTCGATTGCATGGCCGGGATTAAGAACCCTCCCTTCGAAACAGTCAACGAAGCTGCCGTCCGGAGCAACATTTTCAAGAATAAGACCCAGATCCTCCTTGTAGAAAACATCCATTACTTCGTGTAGGCAGGTCTCTATTGTATTATTTATTAATTCTTTGTCAAGCAGATGTTCAATTTCCAATGCAAGGTTGCAGAGAATCATAGGCAGAGAGAACCCTTTGAGCGGTCTGGTGCCAGGGTGTGATTTATCCCACTTTGCCTTAGGGTTATCCTTTCTCTCAAGGATGATATCGAATGTCTTCTTTGCAATTTCGGCATACTCCTGATTTCCTGTAGCCTTGCTAAGTTGAGCGAATGCCATTGTGGCAAAGGTGTATGAAAAAATGTTGTAGGGCTCAATAATAGGTTTCCCCTCTCTTGTTACTGAGAAGTACCAGTTGTAGTTTCCATCGTGACCATATCTTTTTAGAAATTCACCCCCCTGGATTGCGCAATCAAGCCACTCCTCTCTTTTTTCCATATTGTTGTAAAGCATTGAGAAGAGCCATACCTGGCGTCCCTGGAGCCAAATAAATTTATCGGTATCGTACACTTTTCCCTCTCTGTCTAGACAGGTAAAGTAACCTCCAAATTCGGAATCTTGTGAATTATTGAGCCAAAAAGGCAATATATTATTAACGAGCTCATCTCTGTAAGACTGAGCCATTGTTTGGAAATTCATATTATTTAATCTGTTTATTCAATACTTTTGAGGTACTCTTTATATCGGTTGAAAAGGTGGCCTGCCTGCAGATAAGATGATTGCGGGCTCATGAAGTGTGAGAATTCGAAAGTTATGGCATTTTCGATTCCCGCTTCCTGAGCCAGCTTCATCTTGAGGCGCAGTTTTTCCCACTTTATCGGTAAAAATTTGATAGGCATGTCTCTGTCAAATGTTTCAGAGTTTGTCCAGCACTCAATCCCATGCTTATCGGCGAGTGATTTGTTCAGTTTTAAAAAGTCAGTAAGCTCTTCATAAGCTACATGACCATCCTGGAATGCTACTATGTCAACTGCTCCCCTGATCCCTGCGAAAATTTCATCCCACTCTCTCGCATGCTCTTCCAGTGTTACTCCACCGCTTTTTGCGGTTGCGGAGTTATATTGACTGATGTTTTTTACACCGTCAATGTATGGAGATATAATTGTTTTGAGACCTCCGGAAACCTCTTTGCAATATCTGCCCAGACCAGCATAGAGGTTAATTATTTTTCCGGTTTTACGGCTGCACTCTTGTGACAAGTACCAGCCTTTAAAAGATTTGTGATGTCCGTAACGGCTCCATACCTCGTCTATCACCCCTTTATTGATCTCGACCTCTTTTTCGTAATCACCGTTTTCCCAGTATTTTCCTGAGTCATACAGCCCAAAAAAGAAGTTCATTTCCCATTTGTCGCTTAATCGAAGGAACATATCCACAAGATCCACCGGCGGGGTGTAGCAACCCTCCGCTTTAGTAAGAATATCGCTTGGGAATGTCTGCCATTTCCGATAACCGCATCTGATTAAAATTACGGTGTCAATACCCGCCTCTCTCATATATCCGAAATCTTTGTCCCACTCACTCTCTCCCCAGTTTTGGTGAGGAATGTCGTGACTGATCTCATCAAGAAATGTTCCTTTGATCTTCATAATTACTTCTTAAGGGAATTTAAATAGTTATCTATTCCGGTTTTTACATATTGCCACTGACCGGCTTTTTTAAGGTGAATCATATCGAACAGGAAGTATCCGTCACAGGCGTTGATACAAGCATCTACCGAGCTTGTTATTGATGCATTTACATCGGTGCCTGCAGGTACTGTCCAGTTACCTACATCGGGGCCTCCATATACCGGAGCTGCTCCTTTGATGATATCCTTTGCTCTTGAGCAGAAGCCCTGCATTGTCCATTCAGAACTTCCGTAAACTTTATTGGCTGCCGCATATGCTCCAACAAGGACAAAGTCGGTATGGTCGGCATAACCGTAATTTTTATAATTTGTGCTGGCCCAGCTATAGTATGAAGATGTGTTGTATAAAGGACTTGCCCAGTTTACACCTACTCCATAGTATGATGAGTACCATGCGCCCACATATACTCCAAATTTAATATTTGGATTAACGGCCTTAACTCTTCCTCTTGCCTTTACAATGAAGTCGTGAATTGTCTTAACTCTGAATTCAAGCCACTGTTTCATGTAGGTTGGGTATGGAGAGGGGAGGGCGCCGACCTCTGTTCCCGGAGGAATTACTGAATTAGGGAAGTTACTTACAGAAGTACCGATGTACTCTTCGAACTTCTGTTTTGTGTATGTAGAGAAGTCGCTCTCGAATCCGTCGAAACGACAGCGGTCCAATACGATACCATCAAGATCCTGATATCTTGCAAGATCTTCCAGAAGACCACACAGATACTCCTGAACTTCGGTATTTACCGGATTGAAGAATTTGGCACTGTTAGAAGCCTGCATTATGCTGACAATCCCACCGGTAGTATTGAGCTGTGTTGCCCATGAACTCTTAGTGTTATCTCTGAAGAGAACTCCGACCGAACCCAGCGAACTTGTATTTCCTCCTGTAAAGGTATTGAAGCCTGCATATACCTTGAGGCCAAGCTTGTGACCTTCGTCAATAAATGCTTGCAGATAATCCCAGGTTGCAGTTCTTTCAACTTTTGTAAAAGAGGAAGAGATCCAAGCTCCAAGCCATTTTACCTGGTCTGTTTTTGTTGTGGAGTACAAAACATCTCCGTTTGTTGGTCTTATATCGACAACAACATGTGTGAAACCGGACAGCTTTGCAAGGGTAAGGTCTCTTATTATATTCTCTCTGCTGTTGGCGAAATCGGGGAAGTTTGCGGCTGCATCTATCCAAATATATCTTGGTTTCTCGGTAACCTCCTGGTCGGGCCACTCCCATTCCGGGGTTTTCGAATCTTTACTGCAAGATTCAATGGTGAGATATAATCCGGTTAATAGTAAAAGCGTAAGTAGTGCCGAAATTTTCTTCATCATCTGTTAAATTAATTATACAGGTACCCCCTTAGTTGAGGGTACCTGTAAATTTATACATTTTATTTATCGATACAGTCAAATTGGTATGCTTGTAAAATACCGTTGTTTGAACCAACGAAGTACATATACATCATAAATCCGTCATCGGAAACCGAAAGCAGTACATCAGGGTATGCTGTGCCGCTAAGAGAGCCTGCATAGAATACAGGGCTGGTAAATACCTTAGACGAAGAGTTATCAAATGTGCCGGTAAATGTAGAGAGTGTACTTACATCGAACAACATTGCTCTTGTTGCACTGTAGGTAAAGTGTGCTCCACCGTATACTGCCACATAAGATGCTTTGTTGAATGTTGTAAAGTCTACGCAGGCAAAGTTACTGTTAGCATCGATAGAACCTTTTCCAATGATACCTTTCTGAGCGTTTGTTGCTCCGTTAACAACCTCAAGGCTGTTTCCGCTGTAACTTGTTACAAATAGATCCGATGTAGGATCAGCCGATGAGTATACCAAATCGACATTACCACCGTTCCACGCATAAGTTCCGGTAAGTGTAACAGCCTCTGGGGTTCCGATTACACCGTCGGTTACCTTTATTCTGATAAACTCACGGCACGCAGCAGGACTTGTCCAGTACCAGTCATTGATAATGATTATTGCATCGTCATTGATATTTCCTGATACTGATATTTTTGTACCTATTCTGGCACCGGCTCCAATATTGTATGTCCAGCTCAATATCTGCTCAGGTGTACCTGTTACCGAATTGAGTTTGTACAATTTATGTACACCATTCTTAGCCACGCTGTTGGTCATAATTACATTACCGCCCTTATCGCTTGTAATAGCACCGCCTGCGAGGTCGATACCGTTCATATTTATTGTTCCAACGAATACACCTGTAGAACGGTTAATGTAGTTGATGTTACTGTTACCGTTAGATAGCAGCAGATAATCTCCCAGTACGGCCAGAGTAAAGTTCACGTTAGCACCTTTAACAACTGCAGGATTTGCGAAGAGGGAGGTAGTCCCCCAAAGTGGAGTCTGGCTACCGCTTCTCATACCAAATGCAATCTTGTTAGGGATCTGCTTTTTAACAGTGTAGGTTTTTTTGGTTACACCATCATTTGCAGTTACAGTGAGTTGAACTTCGTTGTTATAATCAATTGCTGTTACAGCCGGGTCAGGTGATATTGTAGCATGATACGAGAGTCTGTATGTAGCAGTTACAGGAGGAATAGTTCCGCCGGTAATAAGAGCGATAGTTTTGGTATCTTCATTAACGATACCTGTTATACCGCCAAAGTTTAACTTAAACTCCTCAATAGAGCATGCAGAGCTCCTTTTAATCACACCTTTTACCTTGTAAACCTTCTTTTGCTTCAGCTGGTCGGTTACAGTTATCAGATTCTCGGTTGAGAGGTCCATATAAAGAATAGCAGGAGAGATAGTTACATTGTCATCGAGGTTGGCAACCACTCTCATTTTTTTGAGTCTTTCAACCGGAGTAACATTATCGGTACTCTCCGGAAAATAGTATGAAACAGGGATAATGATCTCATCACTGCCCTCAACCGGATATCCGGTGAAGCTTCCCGTACCATCTTCGAATGTTGCTGTGATACTGTTTATACCGTTTCTAGAAACAGATGGCAACAACTCATCGGGTCTCTGACAGCTGCCGAAAATTCCGAGCAGTGCCACGGTCAATAGTAAATATATTTTAGTTCTCATATATTTCAATAATTATTTCCATTCATCGTATTGCTCAATTGCCGAATTGTTTGCCAGTTCACTGTAAGGAACAGGTAACACATAGGTCTTCGAAAGGAATTTACGATCCTGTAAATCACAATCAACGTACTCATAAGTATAACCACTTCCTGCAGGAGTCATCTTTATTCCGTGAACTCTGTAGTTGTTATATTCAATATGAGCCAGTTTCCAGCGACGCATATCCCAGTAGAGGTGACCTTCATAAGCTAGTTCAACCTTTCTCTCCTGACGAATCGCATTGAACACAGCAGTTCCGCTAAGACCCAGTTTTGCAGGCAGATTCACACCCGGACGTTGTCTTACCTTGTTGATCTCATTAAGAGCAAGACCCTCTTTACCCAGTTTGTAATATGCCTCTGCTTTGTTAAGAAGTACTTCGGCATAACGGATCTCTACCCATGTTTGGGTACTCTTGTATGTAAGCAGATCGGTATGAGATTCATTCATGAGTTTACGCAGATAGTAGCCTGTTACGGTTCTTCCCTTCGCATAAACATCCTCCCTGTACATCATAAAACGGCCATAGTTTCCACCTATGCTGTTCTGCATAGTGTGTCCCTTCCATGTGCTTCCGTTATAGATAATTGTAGCGTGGAAACGTGGTTCCAGCTGGCTGTAAGGAGGGGCAACAGTTGTGCTTGTATGCCAAGGGGTCCAGTCCATTACGGTTCCGTCGGCCTTTTCGTATGACTCAACCATCTCCTGAGTAGGGGTACCTTTACCACCCTCATTTTCGATATCTCCGAAAGGAGCATAGTTTCTGTCAAAACTGTGGTTAGGGCCGAGTGTTGTGTATTTGTACTGCAGAATTGATTCACTGTTGTCACCCTTAGTGGCATTTTTATAATCGCTTACAAGAGAGTAAAGATTAAGAGCATCAAGCGAATCTGCCGCATCAATAACTTTTTGCCATCTCTGGGCATATAACATAGCTCTGGTCTGCATTGCAAAAGCCGCACCCTTTGTAATTCTGCCTGTTTCTTCCGATGGCCAGGCCTTAGGAAGCACAGATGCTGCAAAATCAAGATCCTGTTCAATAAGATTCCATGTCTCTTCGGCGCTGCTTCTTGCTTTGTTCTTTTCAAGATTCATATCGGTATAGAGAATAACTCCACCGTGTCTCTTTGCAAGCTGGAAATAGAGGAATGCTCTGAAGAATCTTGCCTGACCCTCCATCTGAAGGTTTTGTTCAGGAGTTAATTCTGAGTATTTGCTAAGCGAAACCAGGAATTCGTTCACCCTTCTGATCCTTGTATAGGTATCCGACCATGTTCCCAACAGGTTGCCCGATGGAGACATTACCTCAGGAGTAAACACGTAGTTATTTGCATCACCGGCCATAGTTCCGGTAGCATATGAACCATATTTTAAGGTCTCTGTAAGACCCTCGGTAAGGCTACCGCTGAACTGCTCATCACCAAAGCTGCCATAACGGTCGATATATGGATAGAAACCATTAACATAAAGGTTTACACTTTTGATATCTTTCCATACAATCTTATCGGAGATTCTGTCCTTTGGTGTTGTCTCGAGAAATTTGTCACACGAAGTTGTAACTGCCAGAACTCCAAGTATCAATATAGATTTAAATATATTCTTTTTCATATGTATAAATCAATTAAAAAGTTAAATTGACTCCAAAAGAGATTACCCTCTGCTGAGGATAGTATCCGTTTGATACACCGGGTTGTTCCGGGTCAATGTTGTATTTTGTAAGTTCGCTAAGTGTGAACAGGTTCTGACCCTCTGCATATACTCTTATCTTGTCGATGCCGGCTTTCCTGATAAATTTCTGAGGAATAGAGTAGCCTATCTGCGCACTCTTTAATCTCAGATAATTTCCATTACGGTACCAGTATGAAGATGAATAAGCGTTGTTACTGCTGGCAGGCACAAGCGAGAGACGAGGGAACTCAGCATTCTGATTGTCTTCTCTCCATGAGTTCTTAACCAGATATTCAGGTGAGTTACCACCATGATAGAACGGACGGGTCATAGAGGTGTGGTCCATAACTCCTGTAGAGTAAACTCCTGTAAGAGCTACATCACGACCGAGACCGGCCTGGAAGAGCATTGAGACATCTACTCCTCTCCACTCTCCGTTGAATGTCATACCTGCTGTAAATTTAGGGTATGAAGATTTACCGATATATCCGCGGTCCTGTTCGTAAGTGATCTTACCGTCGCCGTTTCTGTCCAGATATTTGATATCACCAACTCTTACATCCTTTCCAGGAATACGTGCAGAGTTTAGGATCTCCTCTTCGCTCTTGAAAAGTCCCAGTGCAATAAATCCAACTTGAGCACCAACCTCTTTCCCTGTAAGCTTGAGATAGTCAGGGGTGTTTTCAGAGTCGGTATAGCGTAACCAGCGACGTTTTGTGTAGCTGCCGTTAAAGCCTACACTATAGCGGAAATCGCCAACTTTATTTGAGTGGCTGATTGAGAACTCAAATCCTTTGTGATCCTGTTTGTTCTTATTCTCCTGAGAGAAGTAGAATCCTCCGAACGAGTCAGGGAAAGTCGCTGAAACGGCGCTGAGGATATCATACATATATTTGTAGAATACATCAAACTCTGCATTGAGAAGACCATCCCAAAGGGTTGTTTCAAAACCTGCATTGTACTGAAGTGATTTAGCCCAGGTGAGGTTGATGTTTGCCGGATTAGATGTGTAGAGTCCGTTCTGACTTACACCACCCAAAACAACAGCATTCTCTAAAATTGAGAGAGTATTGAGGAACTGGTAAGGTGAAATTCCTGAAGTTCCGGTTAAACCGAGACTTGCTCTCAGTTTGAAGTTGCTTACGAATGGAAGGGCCTTTTTAAACCAATCCTCGTTAGACATTCTCCAACCAAATGAGGCAGCAGGGAACGGACTCCAACGTTTGTTAGGAACCATTCCTCCAAACAGGTAGCTACCGTCATACCTGCATGAGATCTCTGCAAGATATTTATCGGCGTAGTCGTAGTTTACACGAGCAAGAAAACCTGCTTTTCTCGATTGGCTGCTACTTCCCGATACATTGTTTTTATCATCCATTGTAGCATAGTTCAACTCATCGAGTTCATAGAAGTCGAAGCCGTAACCATATGCTCCAAAGCTGTTGCCATCGCCTTGATATGTCTCTGCAAGGAGAATACCTGCAATATTGTGCTTACCAAACTTATTGCTGTAGTTGATACTTGTGTTTGTTGTGATATTGCTTGAAAAGCTCAATCCTTCAACAAGGCTTGTTGTTGTGCCTCTTGCATCGTTTGTAAGTGAGTAGCTGATGTTTGTTGTAGATGCTGTCGGCGGAGTTGCCACATATGTCATATATGGAGTTGAGAATGCCTTAGATGTATAGTAAGACATGTCATAAGCTCCCATGAATTTAACATTCAGACCTTTGATCTTTGGAACATCATACTTTAAAGTGAATGTAGATTGAAGATCGGTTGTCTTTCTCTTATTGTATCCTGTCAGGTCAGATGCTGCAATAGGGTTTACATATGAGCTTGCAGTTTTTGTTGATACAGGAATTCCGTCTATATACATCGGAACATACGGATGGGCTCTCATCGCTTGTTGAGGGATGTTATTCCAGTCGCCTGGGTTTGAACCGTATCCTGGAGTCTGTCTGTTCTCCATTCTTGCAGAAAGGTCAAAGCTGAGTGTTAGATTTTGAGAAATCTTGGCATCGATGTTTGATCTTACATTATACCTTTTATATTCAAATCCTTTTACATTACCATCTTGTGAATAGAGACCAAGAGATGTAAAATATTTAACCTTATCGTTACCTCCGCTAGAATTGATGTTGTGAGCCATTGTTGTACCGGTGCCGAAAGTCTCTTTGTACCAGTTTGTGTTACCCCATCCATCAGTAGGATCATTGTTCATCATCATCTGAATATGACTCTCTGTAAATACAGGAGCATCCCCGTCCATTTCACGAGCTTTGTTATACCAGTAAGCATAACCGGGACCATCGAGCAGATTAAGCATCAACGCATTGGTACTGAGACCATATGAGCCTGAATATGAGATTTTTGAGTCTTTAATAGAGCCGCGTTTGGTTGTGATGATAATTACCGCATTGGCATCCATACCGTAAACAGCAGCCGATGCAGCATCCTTAAGAACCGAGATACTCTCGATTTCATTTGGATCCAGTTCGGTGAGGTCACGCTGAACACCATCGACAATATATTTTGCTCCCGAGCCGCGAACGATGATACTTGCAGCATCGGCACCCGGCTGACCGGACTGCTGAAGCGAAGTTACACCGGTGATACGACCACCGAGCATATTGCTGATGTTGCCCACAGGAGCCTTTAGGAGCTCTTTACCGCTAATCTGCGATACCGATCCTGTTACACTTGCCCTTTTTTGAGTACCATAACCGACTACAATTACTTCGTCGAGCCTGGCCGCATCTTCGGTAAGCATAACATTAATTGAGCTTTTTTCGCCAAGAGGGACTCTTTCTGTTTTGAATCCCAGATAGATAAATTCGATAACGGCATTTTTCTTATTAGCAGCCGGTACCGCCAGAGAATAGGCTCCATCCTGGTCGGAATAAGTTCCAACAGTAGTGCCCTGAATAACGACCGTAACACCGGGTAGCGGGTTGCCGGCGTTATCGGTTACTCTCCCTTTTAAGGTTGTCTGGGCAGATATTACTCCTGCGCAGACAAATAAAAATATCAGAGAAGAAATTAACCTTTTCATAGAGATTTTAAGGTGTTGTTAATAATTAATATTTAGTTAGCATCGATAATTCCCTTTTCCAATACATCCCACCAGTTACGGTTGATAATGTGCGAAATGTCGAATATCATAAGTCCGTCGGAGCTTTTGAGTGCCTGAGTGATAGCTCTGCGGAATGTCTCTTTGTTCCCTTCGTATTGTTCAACATAAAGAGAGCCTGTTACAGGAACTACTCCCTTTGTTATCTCCTTAACAAGTGCAGCACCCCCTTCGACAGAGTACCAGTATGAACGGCTGTTATCCATTCCTGCTTCGGTTCTCTTGCCAAGTGTGCCGTTTGCTCTGTCTACATCCTCTTTTGTAACATTTGTGTAATATAGACCGGTCATATAGATATCGAGAAGCTCGGCATAACCGCTCTTCTTATATTCGGGAGTTGCCCAGTTGAACTCTTTTGAAGGATCATATTTTTCACTGGCCCAGTTTACCCCAACGTGGAAATATGTAGGGTACCATCCGCCGGTATAGTCACCGAGAGCGATTTTAGGATTTGCATCTTTAATCACCTTTCTTGCTTTTACTGCGAACTCTTTGATTACCATCGCTCTCCACTCAGCCCACTTGTTGAAGTGTTTGCCGAGCTTCCACACTTTCTTTCCGTTTGACTCTGTCCAGTAGAGAATGTCATCCGGGAAGTTTTCAACTTTAATACCTGAGTACTCCTCAAATTGTCTCCTGGAAGCTTCGCTGAAATCGGATGTGATATTATCGAACCTCATTCGGTCGAGAATGATTCCATCCATCTTTTTGTATTTCTGAACACACTCCTTGAGAATATTCAGCTGATATTGCTGAACCTCAGGATTTGCCGGGTTCATCATACCGTTGTAATTCCACTTCATATCGCCGATTTTCATAAGCTTACCTTCGTGGTAAACTGTAGATTGCCACTCAGGGTGCTCTTTATATATTATACCTCTGTTAAAGAAGTTGTGGCCACCCGCGAATATATTCAGTGAAGCGTGAACCTTAAGACCAAGCTTGTGTCCCTGCTCAATAAATACTGCCATCATATCGAAATCGGGATTTCTGTATCTACCTTCCCACTCTCCCATAAATGGAGCATACTTACTTTTATACAGGACCTCTCCCATTATTGATTTTACATCAACTACAACATCGGTAAATCCTATTGATTTAACCTTTTTTAGGTAGTAAACAATTGAATCGGCGCTTCCGAGTCTCTGGTAGTTGGCTTCGCAGTCAAACCACATATACTTTGGTTTTTCTCCGGAATAGAGAGCTCCGGACGAAATCAGGAGGAAAAAGAGTAAGAATTTTTTCATGACAGTTTTAACTCATTATACATTATATCTGCAAACAT
>JAFIHK010000124.1 GCA_017848635.1 Bacteroidales bacterium
GCCTGGATTCAGATATAGAAATCGGGTTTCATTGTAGTAATAAACGGCAGATCCCTTACTGTCTTTAAGTTCTGCAATATATTCGGAGAACTCATTTTTGAATCTGTCCGAAAATTGCAATCTAACTCCACTATTTATCTGCTTAACAAGAAGTGAGACTTTTGATTCAGTTCCGGCTGTAACTACTACACTTTTGGAATCATAATAGAGAGGTTTGTCAAATTCAGGGATCGTGAATTCAAGCGATTTTACCTCAACATCGTAAGTACCGGCTTCAAGCTTCATCTCAGCCGGTCTTTGACCGTATGGTCCTTTATATATATCTCCGCCTGAGCTTCTGCTCACCTTTAATATAAAAATGTTAGTATCCGGGATCTCTCTGGTTACAGATTTTGTAATTTCTCCACTTTTGATCGAAAGTGATAATGTTCCCTCTTGTGTATCCAAAATCTCTACAGATGAACAGGAGAACAGTAAAAAAATTCCTCCTATAAATAAAATCTCTCGCCTCATATCTTTAAATTTTAGTTGATTTGAAGCGCAAAATAACCTGAATTACATAAATTTGATACTCAGAATCGAATAAATATTTGGGGAAAATTTACAGAATGAGATATTTTTAAAATTTCATGGGGTCTTATTCAGAACGAATAAGACCCCATTACTTAACCTAAACTTAAACTATGAAAAACTTCAATTAATTATATTACAAAGTGCGTGCCAAAAAAACAAAACGATAAAGATTTTTACTAAAATTTTATAAAATCCTTATGATTTTTTAATAATCCGCAATTTTGCAAACTTTAATAAAAGTGTTTTTCTACCACCGGTTTCGAAGTCCACAACGGCTTTTGAGTTTGCTCCCCCATCCTCGATCTCTATGAGTTTTCCTACTCCGAATCTATCATGTTCGACTACCTGCCCTACTGCAAGATCGGATACCGGATCGGGTACAAAATTTGGATCGGGCGCCTTTGGAGGCAGAGAAGCAAATCCCGGACCACTTGAATAGGTTCTCACACTTTGTGAGAAAATTTTTACTGCCTCCCTCTCGGGAGCACCTCCCCTCTGTCCGCTCTCAACAGGTCTGCTAAGGTATGATTGATCTATCTCTCTCAAGAATCGGCTGGGAGGATTATTTACATGATTTCCCCACTTCATTCTTGAATGAGAGTAAGATAGTGTAACACTCTTTTTGGCCCTCGTTATTGCAACATAGAAGAGCCTCCTCTCCTCCTCAATCTCGCTGTCGGTACTCGATGAGTTTTGAGATGGAAAGAGATTCTCCTCCATACCTATTATATAGATATGGCGAAATTCCAGCCCTTTTGATGCGTGAACAGTCATAAGGCTCACAAAATCGGCAGAATCCCCGTCTTCCAGTTCACTCTCCTCTACACTGCTCATCAATGAGATATTATCCAGAAACTCCGATAACAGAACGGTATCACTAAAAACCAACCCTTCAGCTTCATTCTCCAGTTCGAATTGCTCTGCTTTATCCTCAATAAGATTCTTAATACTGTTGAGCAACTCCTCAATATTATCAACTTTGGATTGCCCCTCTAATGAGTTATCGGCCTTTAATTCCGCAAGATAGCCCGAACGAGCAAGAATCTCCGCAGCAATTTCGAATGCACCCTCACTTTGAGAGCGAAAATTCATTTCATTAATAAATTCGAAAAACTGTTTCAGTTTTGACTGAATGCCGGAGTTTATTCCAAATGTATCCAAACTGCCCTGCTGAATTGCCTCCCAAAAAGAGAGATCATTTGCAGATGATGCAGCCTGAATTCTGGAGATTGTTGTATCGCCTATTCCACGTGCTGGCACCTTGATAACCCTTTTAAAAGCCTCGTTATCCTTTGGATTTACAACAAGACGGAAGTAAGCCATTGCATCTTTGATCTCCTCTCTGTCGAAGAAAGAGTAGCCCCCGAATATTTTATATGAGATTCCACGCTTTCTAAGCGCCTCCTCTATTGCCCTGGATTGAGCATTTGTTCTGTAGAGAACTGCAAAATCGGAATTACGACAACTATCTGAAATTAATTTTGAGGATATAGAGCTGGCAACCATAAATGCCTCCTCCTGCTCTGTGAATGCCTTTACAAGTTCTATTTTATCGCCATCTTCGCCAGCTGAAAAACACTCCTTTTTCAATTGTACCGAATTTTTGGCTATAAGGCTGTTTGCCGCATTCACAATAGTCTTTGTGGAGCGATAGTTCTGTTCCAGACGAAACTCCTTGCAATCGGGGTAATCCTTTCTGAAATTCAGAATATTTTCAATTTTTGCACCTCTAAAAGCATATATACTCTGTGCATCGTCCCCCACAACACATATGTTCCTGTGTTGAGCTGCAAGTTTTTTGACAATAAGATATTGAGCAAAATTGGTATCCTGATACTCATCAACCAGAATAAAAGAGAATCTGTTTCTGTACTTCTCTACAACATCCGGAAAATCCCTAAGCAATATATTGGTATTGAGCAAAATATCGTCAAAATCCATAGCTCCGGCAAGTTTACATCTCTTTTCATACAAAAGAAATATATCTGCGATTTTAGGTTTTTTGATCAAAGCATCCCGCTGAACCAAAGAGCTGTTTGAGGCATAAGCAGAAGCAGTATACAGGTTATTTTTGGCAACCGAAATCTTTGAAAGCACATCGGCCGGTTTATACATCTTTTCGTCGAGGTTCAACTCCTTTATGCAAGCTCTTATTGCACTTCGCGAGGCAGATGTGTCAAAAATCGTAAAATTTTTGGGATACCCCAGAAGTTCGGCGTCCTCTTTTAAGAACCGAAGAAACACGGAGTGGAACGTTCCCATCCATATATACCTTGCCTTCTTCCACCCTACAATTGCTGCAATCCTCTCCTTCATTTCACCGGCAGCCTTATTGGTAAAGGTCAACGCCAGAACACCCGAAGGATCGTTCCCGTGGTTTAAAACATTGGCTATTCTGTTAGTAAGTACCTTGGTCTTTCCCGACCCTGCTCCGGCGATGATAAGAGCCGGACCTTCATACTGCTCTACCGCCTCTTTTTGAGCACTGTTAAGCCCCTCGATAATCGAGTAAAAAAAATTCTCCATCAGTGCAAAATTATAAAATAAGTGTATCTTTGCCGCAAAATTTTTACAAAAAAATGTCAAAATATATTCGATTAACAAAAGGGCTTGATATTCCGCTAGATGGGAAAGCAAACCCACAAATTTCCAAGACAATCTCATCGGATATTATTGCAGTAAAACCCTCCGATTTTAAACTGGTAATTCCAAAACTGCTGGTTAAAGAGGGGGATTATCTCAAAGCAGGATCTCCTGTGTTTGCAGATAAAAAAAATCCGCAGATAATATTTGCCTCTCCGTGCAGTGGAACAGTGAGTGAGATTGTACGTGGAGAAAAGCGCAAAATTCTGGAAATCAGGATAAAAACAGAAGAAAACAACAATCATCTGCAGTTTGAAGTTCCGGATATTTTCAAATCTGAAAAAGAGGCACTTATTAATGCATTGCTAGTGTCCGGACTCTGGGCAACCATTATACAGAGACCTTACGGAATAATAGCTAATCCCGAAATCAAACCTAAAGCTATTTTTGTATCCGGTTTTGATTCATCTCCACTAGCCCCCGATTTTGACTTCACACTAAAATCGGAACTTGAAAATATTCAGGCAGGTGTCTCTGTACTCTCAAGGCTGACCACCGGAGGCGTGCATATCGGTCTGAATGCCGATAATCATGCCAGCACACCTTTCCATCGTCTGGAGAAGACAATACAGCATATATTCAAAGGTCCTCACCCTGCCGGAAATGTAGGAGTGCAGATAAACCATATATCCCCCGTTAACAAGGGAGACATTGTATGGACGATAGACCTCTACTCTCTGGCAGCAATCGGAAAGCTATTCCTTAAGGGTATTTACGATGTATCCAAAGTGATAGCTGTTACAGGACCAAGGGTTAAAAACCCATCCTATGTTAAAACATATCCCGGAATGGCTATAAGTGCTATATCGGATATGGCAGATAAAAATCAAGAGCTGCCGGTAAGGTTCATCAGCGGGAATGTTCTTACAGGAGAGAATGTTGGAGAGAAGGGATTCCTCGGATTCTACCACAATCAGATAACTCTGATATCGGAGGGTAGGTATCATGAACTCTTCGGATGGGCAAAACCATTCAGAGCTAAAAAGTTCAGCTTCTCAAGATCATATATATCATGGCTTATGCCTAAAAAAGAGTACTCTCTCGATACAAATCTAAACGGAGGAGAGAGAGCTTTTATCACATCGGAGGTATATCAAAAGGTGCTTCCAATGGATATTTACGCTACATATCTGCTTAAAGCTATCCTGGCCGGCGATATTGACAAAATGGAGGAGCTCGGAATTTATGAAGTTGTGGAGGAGGATTTTGCACTCTGCGAATTTGTATGTCCGTCGAAAATCAATATTCAACAGATAATATCAGACGGTATTGAGCTGATGGTTAAAGAAATGGCATAACAATTATTCAAATGAAAGTATTAAGAAATTTATTAGATAAAATGAAGCCAACCTTCAGTCACGGGGGTAAACTTGGCTTCCTGCACTCTACATTTGATGCCTTTGAGACATTCATATTTGTTCCCGATACTGTTACAAAGAGGGGAGCACATATAAGGGACAGTATAGACCTTAAGAGAACAATGACTGTTGTTATTGTAGCCTTGATGCCTGCACTTCTTTTCGGAATGTATAACGTAGGTTATCAGCACAATCTTGCATTCGGACTCGAAAAGAGCTTCTGGGATACATTCTTCTTCGGTTTTCTCAAAGTATTACCTCTTATAATTGTATCTTATGTTGTAGGTCTCGGTATCGAGTTCATTGCAGCACAGATTCGCGGTCACGAGGTTAACGAAGGTTATCTTGTTACAGGAATGCTTATTCCACTTATTATGCCTGTAGATGTTCCTCTCTGGATCCTTGCGCTCTCTGTTGCTTTTGCAGTTATTGTCGGTAAAGAGGTTTTCGGAGGCACAGGAATGAATATCTGGAATCCTGCACTTCTATCGAGAGCATTTGTCTTCTTTGCATATCCTTCACAAATATCCGGTGATAAGATCTGGATTGAAGGATTGACAAACGGAGCCGGAGTTGTCGACGGATTTTCGGGAGCTACTCCAATGGCAATTGCAAAGGCGGGTGGAATTACATCTATGACAGGATATCCCGGCTTTGGCGATATGTTCTTCGGATTTATTCCAGGTTCGATTGGCGAAACATCGACACTTGCTATTATGATAGGTGCCGCAATTCTTATTTTTACAGGAATTGCAAGCTGGAAGGTGATAGTATCGGTTGTTGCCGGGGGAGTATCAATCGGTCTCTTGTGTAACGCTTTTGCACCAAATCCAGATTCATATCTTGCTCTTCCGTTTTATAACCATCTGGTGATGGGAGGTTTTGCTTTTGGCGCAGTATTTATGGCAACCGATCCGGTAACCTGTGCTCAAACTGAGAAGGGAAAATGGATCTACGGCTTCTTAATTGGCGCTATGGCAATAATTATCAGGGTATTCAACCCGGGATATCCCGAAGGAATGATGCTCTCGATCCTATTGCTAAACACATTTGCTCCTCTAATCGACTACAATGTAGTTCAATCAAATATTAAGCGAAGGCTTAAAAGAGCATCCGTTAAAACAAAGGAGGCATAATCATGGATACAAATAAAAATACATACACAATTATATATTCGATCGTTCTCGTTGTTATAGTTGCAGCATTACTCGCTTTCGCGGCAGAGGCTCTCAAACCAAAACAACAAAGAAATGTCGAAATTGAAACAAAGCAGATGATTCTCAAATCTGTAAGACTGGTTCCTGATGCTGAAAACGCTCCGGATAAGGCAAAATATATTGAGGATATCTATTCAAAACATATTAAGGACTCAACTATCAAAGCCGAAGATTCCGATTATGGAATATATATCTGCACACTGGACTCAGGTGAAAAAGTGTATATTGTAAAGGTAAGCGGAGTGGGACTCTGGGGTCCGATTTGGGGATATGTAGCACTAAAAAGCGATTTCAATACAATATACGGAACAACATTTGACCACAAAAGTGAGACCCCTGGGCTAGGTGCTGAAATTAACACCGACTGGTTTTCAAAACAGTTTGATAATAAAACAATTTTTGATAACGGCGAGTTCGTATCTGTTAAAATCGTTAAAGGAGGGGCAGATAAATCCAATCCTCATGAAGTTGACGCTATTTCGGGCGGAACTATTACCTCTAAAGCATTGGAGGCTACAATTCAAAAGAGTCTGACAAATTATGTGGAGTTTTTCAAGATTATGAGCGAAAAGGCAAAGTCGATCCAACCGGCGGATTCCCTTACTCAACCTGTAGACACTTTAACTCAACCGGTAAAATAATAGTATTATGAATAAAAAGATATTTATAGAGCCACTGTTCAGAAATAATCCTATTACCGTACTGGTGCTGGGTATCTGTTCAGCTCTTGCTGTAACCGTAAAATTAGAGCCCGCTATTGTTATGGCTCTCTCGGTTACTATTGTAACTGGCTTCTCAAGCTTTATCGTGTCCATCTTAAGGAATACTATTCCAAACAGAATCAGGATCATCGTTCAGCTAGTTGTGGTTGCAATGCTTGTAATTCTGGTGGACCAGATCTTAAAGGCATACGCCTACGATGTGAGTAAACAGCTATCAGTTTTTGTAGGACTAATTATTACAAACTGTATAATTATGGGACGTATTGAGGCATATGCTCTTGGTAACAAACCTCTTCCATCACTAATAGACGGATTGGCAAATGGTTTAGGCTACGGTATTATACTCGTAATTATTGCCTTTGTGAGAGAGCTTTTCGGATCCGGAACGGTTTTAGGCCATGCGGTTATTCCTGCTGGTTGGTATATAAAGAATGGCGGTTTTTATGAAAATAACGGACTCTTCATTCTCCCTCCTATGGCATTGATAATTGTTGGACTTATTATCTGGGTACAGAGGAGTATTTCAAAAGATTTAATTGAAAAATAAAAAACATATACCACTATGCAAGAATTAGTTAATCTATTTATTAAGTCGATTTTTGTCGACAATATGGTTTTTGCCTTCTTCCTTGGTATGTGTTCATTTCTGGCTGTATCAAAGAATGTAAAAACTGCTAAGGGACTCGGTATTGCTGTTGTATTCGTACTCGGCATAACTCTTCCTATTAACTTTATACTGAATAAATATGTGATGGAACCGGGTGCACTTGCCTGGTTAAATCCAAAATATGCGTCGCTCGATTTAAGCTTCCTAAGTTTCATAGTATTTATTGCAGTTATCGCTTCATTTACTCAACTCGTTGAGATGATCGTAGAGAAATTTGCACCTGCACTCTACAACTCACTAGGTATCTTTCTTCCTCTAATTGCAGTTAACTGTGCGATCCTTGGAGGTTCTCTATTTATGCAAGAGAGACATTATGAAACACTTGCACAGGCAACAACTTTTGCTCTCGGGTCTGGTATAGGATGGTTTCTGGCAATTGTAGCACTTGCTGCGATAAGAGAGAAACTCTCATATTCGAACATCCCTGCTCCTTTAAGAGGACTCGGAATCACATTTATTATGGTAGGGCTTATGGGTATTGCATTTATGAGCTTTATGGGCATTAAACTATAGAGGAAAAAGTCATGAGTATAACATTTATTATATTAATTTCCATAATCACCTTTTTGGGAGTAATACTTATGCTTGTTGCATTACTGCTTTATGCAAAAGCCAAGTTAACACCAAAAGGAAAAGCAAAAATTAACATCAACGGAGAGAAGGAGATCGAGGTTACACCAGGCTCTTCACTGCTCTCTACACTTAGCAACGAGAAGATATTTCTTCCATCGGCCTGCGGTGGCGGCGGAACTTGCGGAATGTGCAAATGCCAGGTAGTATCAGGTGGCGGAGAGATCCTTCCTACAGAGAAGGGATTCTTTACCCGCAAGCAACAGAAAGAGAACTGGAGGCTTGGTTGTCAGGTTAAAGTGAAGGAGGATATGCAGATTCATGTACCGGAAGAGGTACTCGGTATCAAGAAATGGGAGTGTGAAGTTGTAAGTAACCATAACGTAGCAACATTTATCAAAGAGTTTGTGGTAAAACTTCCTGCAGGAGAACATCTTAAATTCAAATCGGGAGGATATATCCAAATTGATATTCCAAAGTGCGAAGTTGATTTTTCCAAAGATATCGACATAGAGGAGGAGTATCGCGAAGACTGGGATAAAATGAAGATCTGGGATCTTAAAATGGTCAACGCCGAGCCTACATTCAGGGCATACTCAATGGCCAATCACCCTGCCGAAGGAAATATTATAATGCTTAATATCCGTATTGCAACCCCGCCTTGGGACAGAAGCAAAGGAGCATTTATGCCGGTAAATCCTGGTATCTGCTCATCTTACATCTACTCAAGAAAACCGGGCGATAAGGTTACAATATCAGGCCCTTACGGAGAGTTCTTCATTAAAGAGACAAATAACGAGATTGTGTTCATCGGTGGTGGTGCCGGTATGGCTCCAATGCGTTCACATATTTTCCACCTCTTCCATACCGAGAAAACAACACGTAAGGTATCTTTCTGGTACGGAGCACGCTCTTTGAGGGAGTGTTTCTACGTTGAGGAGTTCAGAGCAATTGAGAAAGAGTTCCCTAACTTCACATTCAATCTTGCTCTTTCGGAACCTAAACCGGAGGACAACTGGACAGGATACACAGGATTTATACATCAGGTACTGCTCGATAACTATCTGAGCAAGCACGACACACCTGAAGATATAGAATACTACCTCTGTGGCCCTCCTATGATGAACTCAGCGGTTACACATATGCTGGACGAATTGGGAGTACCTAAAGAGAATGTAGCATTCGACGATTTCGGCGGTTAATTAAAACTGCATCCTGATACGCTTTTCGATGGGAAACAGATTATTAACTCTGTTTCCCAAAGATTTGACAAAACCGAGGCCAAGACCCATATATGTTACTCTAACATATCCGTTTTCACCTCCGTAGTTCAAATCAGAAGGCATAAAGGATCCTCTTGAAAGGAATTTGAGAGCCGACTCACGTGAAATCTCCACAGATGGATAGTCACCGGCATAATCCAGAGAGAGAGCATAACCATATTCAGGAACAATATTTTTAAGGGGGCTTATGGCTCCCTTTCCTTTTTTCAAAGCAGATCTATCACCCTGCCAGCTAAACGGCTTAAATCCGCTATAATTAACAAATCTCAGGGCAGATATCTTTTTTAAATTATTAGCGACATTTATATCGGGTGTATCACCATCTTTTCTTAACAGAGCAAAAAAGAGCCCATCTCCCGCTACCTCTCCAGGAAAAAACTGCAACCCTCCCGATTTAGATATTCGAATTCCGGAACTTTTCAGATCTTCCAAATTAGAGAACTCATTGGGATAAACAATAGTGGCACCCAGTTCGCTGCATATCCACTCAATATTATCATCATTCTCTCTTCGATTGAATGTACAGGTTGAGTAAGCCATATAACCTCCCGGAATGAGTGAAGACCATATATCTGCAACAATCCTGCGCTGCCTCGAAGCACATAGCTCTACATTTGCAGGGGACCACTCTGCAAGAGCCACTGGAATCTGATTTTTAAATTTACCCTCTTTAGAAGCGGTTTTACGAAACATTCCCTCTCCCGAACAGGGCAGATCGGCCAGGATAAAGTCGAACTGAGGGCCGGCCGAGGAGATCTGTCTTGCATCACTATTTGTTACGGCAACAGAGTGGTCTCCCCACTTCAACACATTGTCAGCAAGCGCCCCTACACGACTCCTTATCACCTCGTTAGCAACGAGGTACGACCCGGCCGGCCGGATCGAAGTCAGATGTGTACTCTTTCCTCCGGGAGAGGCAGCAAGGTCCAGCATAAAAAGCCCCCTCCCCATCTCCTCAGAAACCTTGGCAAGAAGAGATTCAAGTTGAGCAACAATCATAGATGATGGCTCCTGAACATAGTAAGCACCCGAATGGAAAAGTGGATCCAGTGTAAAAATAGGGCGGGTATTAAGTAAATACCCCCCTTTGCACCAACCTACAGACTCCTTTATATCAAAGAGTTCATGAGGATTAATATCGGGAAACTTGGATGGATTTAATCTTATTGATACCGGAGCAGCAGATAACAATGCATCGGTTATATGATCTGTTGGTCCGTCAACAGCTTCCGACAGCATCTCCAGAAATGCTTCGGGAAAATAGTCGTTGTTAATCATTACTATCGTCTTTGCAGGCCAGAAGTATCGAAAAATTCAGTGCAATAATTTGCTCCCCAAAGATCGTATCGGTCAAACTGATCGATCAGCCTTCCGGAAAAACTCTTCCAGCTCCTTGACTCACGAGGGCTCCAATATATTTCGGCAACAGCACTCATTCTCGGGAAAATTCCCCACTCAACCTTGGAAATGGTAGGAAAATATTCTGTCCAGAGACACCCTTGACCTCCAATAATATACTTTTCAACACTCTCAGGAATATCTGCGCCAACAGGCTCAAACTCATATACCTTCTTTACAGGAGAGACCCAGCTGTTATGACAGAGAGAATCCTCCTTATCCCTTTGAGCAACATTAAAATAGTGATAATGAATAGGAGTCATAATAGCTTTGTGACCCAGTTTTGCTGCCTCTACTCCACGTTTCTCATCTTGCCAGCTCATCACAACAGCGCCATCTACAAGTCCGTCGTCAAGCATCTCATCCCAGCCAATAAATTCACGACCCCTGGCCTTGATTGTATTCGCAATCTGCACAGTAAAATAGTGCTGTAATGCATTTCCATCCTTTAGGTTATGATCTTTTAAAAACTGTTGAACTTTCGGAGAGCGGTTCCACCACATTTTAGAGCACTCATCGGCACCTATATGAATATATTTTGATGGGAAGAGGTCCATCAGCTCATTAAAGACATCGTCCAGAAACCTGAAAACCTCATCAGAGGGAGCCAGAACATTGTTCTGTCTGTTGTAAATACCCCATGTTATTGCAGGTCTCTTGGGTACCTCAGGCTCTGTGCCGAACTGCGGATATGATGCAATTATCGCCATAGAGTGGCCAGGAACATCTATTTCCGGAACAACGGTTATATATCTGTCGGCTGCATATTGAACGATATCACGAATCTGCTCCTGAGTATAATATCCGCCATATCTTGTAGAATCCACACCTGTTCCCGGAAAGAGACCAATAATAGTTCCATCTCTCCAGGAGCCTACAGAGTTGAGAAGCGGATATTTACGGCTCTCTATTCTCCAGCCCTGGTCGTCAGTTAGGTGCCAATGGAAATAGTTCATCTTATGAAGAGCCAGATAGTCAATATATTTCTTAATATAATCCACAGGAAAGATATGCCTAACTACATCCAGATGCATTCCCCTGTATTCAAAACGGGGATAGTCAAATATCTTTACTGCAGGAATTTTATAAACCGCATCAAATGGAGGCGTTGTCATGAAAAGATTACCCTCTCTCTCCGCCTGCTCCTTAGCCCTCTTTACATTGAGATAGGCCGGTTTTGGAGGCAGCAGTTGAATAAGTGTTTGAACAGAGTAGAAGAGTCCATCCGGGGCAGATGCCTTCAACAAAACAGAGCTCTTTCCGACCTCTGCCTTGTAGGCCCCCTCCTTTTTCATAGAAGCGTCGGCAGATATAACAAGTCGAATAACATTACTTTTACTTTTATAAGATTCGACCACAGAGAGCTCCAATCCGTAATACTCCTTTATATATTTGGCAAGAAAAGATGCACTTTTAGCAGCATCGGCTCCTTTTGCAACAATCTTTGTAGATGAATTAAGAGCAAAGCTCCCTTTGCTCTCTTTAACTGAAACAGGCTCCGGAATAATGGAATATTTCATATTCGAACTGTTGAGATTTGATGCGGCAAGCAAAGTAACTGCCAATGCCCACAAAGTTTTTTTCATTGCAATCGTTTTTCTAATTCATCGGTAAGCTTATCAACAGCTTCCTGGAGTTTACCCCCAAGCATCATCTTCATCATAGTACCAAGTTGAGCATCCAGCTCCAGGAATAATTCACAGGATGAGTCTGAGAGAGCTTCGATTCTTACCCAAAAATCAAAATTTACCGGAGTAGAGCCATACTGAACATATCTGACATAAGTGAAGGGGTTTCTCTCCTCCACCTTAATTCCCAATTCAAAACCCTGAACCTTAGCCAACAGAGTATCGGAGTCAAATGTTATATCCGACTTACCTTTTATATCTTCGGGCAGATTCTGTGCAAAATGTCTTAAGTCGGCAAATAGAGCATAAATTGCCTGAGCAGGTTGATTAACCCTAACTTTTCTTCCAACTGCCTTTGTGTCTCCCATACTATTCACCTCCCCATTTATCGGGACTGAACCTCCAGTCCCTCAGAGTGTCAAGCGAAGCCTCATCGATATATTTGCTTCGAACAGCCTCCTCAATAAGATAGTCATAGTTGGTAAGTGTTCTCAGCTCGCAATTTCCATTCTCAAAAGCCTTTCTCGCCTTATCAAAATTATATGAAAAAATGGCAACCATTCCGAGAACCTCAGCACCGTGGACCGATAAAGCATCAACAGCAGAAAGGCTACTCGACCCGGTAGATATAAGATCCTCAATAACAACCACTTTTGCACCTACCGGCACGACACCCTCCACTTGAGCTTTAGTTCCGTGATCTTTAGGCTTTGGTCTAACATATGCAAAAGGTTTATCCAGCAATTCAGCTACCATCAAACCCCATGCAATTGCACCGGTCGCTACACCGGCAATAATATCTGCAGATGCATAATTTTCCTTTACTATTCTTGCCAGATTCTTGGCAACTATCTTTCTGGCATCGGGATATGACAGTATCTTTCTATTATCACAATATATAGGTGATTTCCAACCAGAAGCCCAGGTGAAAGGATTTTCAGAATCAAGAATTACAGCTTTAATATCAAGAAGCTGTTTGGCAATAATTTTTTCAACACACTCCATAAAAACATATCTTTGCACAAATATAGCAAATCTCCCCGTTTTTTATGTACAGATTATATTTTCAGAGCCGGAGTATAATAGTAACCTCCGATGCAGAACAGACCACTAGCGATCCCAATGCAGTCATCCTTGTAAATCCGGAATACAGCGAACTAAAAAACCTTCCGTACGAGTTCGAAAAAAATGAAAAAATTGACAATCTGTATGTAATAACAGAAAACGAAGATAGTTGCTTTGAGCAGATATGCAGTGATCTTGTAAAGGTAGAGGCCGGAGGAGGACTGGTAGAAAACAGCGAAGGCGAGTGCCTTATGATCTATCGCCAGGGCAAGTGGGATCTGCCCAAAGGGAAGAGAGAGGAGTGCGAGAATATCAATGAATCGGCAATAAGGGAGGTCAAAGAGGAGTGCGGTGTCGAGAATATCGAAATCGACTCGCTCATTTGCGACACATACCATACATATCATATGGATGGTAAATTTATAGTAAAAGATACCAAATGGTACCTGATGAAATACTCAGGAAATGGGGAGACGACACCGCAACTTGCGGAAGATATTGAGAAGGCAGTGTGGATAAGGCCCGAAGAGCTAAGCGAATACGTGAACGAAACATATATGTCGGTACAGGATGTCTTTCTGGCACATCTGAAAAACAGGTCCGACAAAATTTTAAATTACCTCAAATCATTAATATAAAGCCCCTTAAGACGAGCCTGTGAGGGTTTGAATATTGAGGGTGAAAAGGAGTCCCTCTTGATATACTCAATATCTGCAATCTTATAGGAATTTCCCGAGGCAGTAAAAAAATCGGCAGATAGAGGCTGCCCCGTCCCATCTAACAAGGTAAGCACTATCTTATTATATGGAGACCTGACTCCCGATTTCAAATTGAGTGTCACAGCTACCCTCTTTTTACCTGCAACGGTTGAGTAAGAGACCTTTTTGGCAGCATTGTAGTTGCTCCTTAAAGAGGCTATATATCCTATAGGATTTTCAGAGATATCGGCGACAGATGAGCTGTTTTTTAATATAGTAACCTCTCCGGATCCCTCATTCAAGATCCATCGCGAAGAGCCGTCACAGTACACCTCTACATTATCATTCTTCATAAAGTAAGAGCTTCCCATCACCTTTATATTGCAGTCGACACCTTCGGATTTACCCGAAGCTGCATCTTTCATGATAAACGTAAAATTCATCTCAAATGCCGGAGAGCTCTTTAAAAAAGAGACAAATTTATCTGCTGCCGAACTGCCACTATCCTGAGCATTTACAGCGCTCTCTGTTACAAACAGCAACAGGAGTGAAAGTGCAGAGAATATAAAATATTTAGACTTCATAATTAATCAAGCGATGAGAGTAGTTTTTCCAGAGTAGCCATATCGGAGATGTAGACCTGACGGGCTTTACTCCCCTCCGAAGGCCCCACGATACCGGCAGCCTCCAGCTGATCCATAATCCGACCGGCTCTGTTATAACCAAGATTCATTCTCCTCTGAATAAGAGAAGTAGAGCCCTGTTGAAACTGAACAATCAAACGAGCGGCATCGTCAAACATCGAATCTCTCTTTTTAAGATCAACCTCAGATACAGAATTTTCACCATCCTCGCCCACATATTCAGGTAGCAGATGTGCCGATGTATAACCCTGTTGAGAAGCAATAAAATCGGCAACCTTCTCTATTTCGTCAGTATCAATATATGCACACTGTACACGAGTAAGCTCTGTACCGTTAAGCATCAACATATCTCCCCGGCCAATAAGCTGATTTGCACCGGTTGAATCCAGAATAATCTTAGAATCCATACTGGTAACAACCCTAAAAGCGATACGTGCAGGAAAGTTTGAACGAATAAGCCCGGTAATGATATTTGCAGATGGTCTTTGAGTAGCTATTACCAGGTGAATACCAATAGAACGGGCCTTCTGGGCAAGCCTGATCATCGGCTCCTCAATCTCCCTCCCTGCAGTCATCAACATATCTGCAAACTCATCAATAACAACAACAATGTATGGGAGGAAACGATGTCCTTTGAGCGGATTGAGCCTGCGGTTTAAGAACTTGTCATTATACTCCTTAATCGATCGTACCTTTGCACTCTTGAGCAGATCGTAACGATCCTCCATCTCAATACAGAGCGATTTGAGGGTGTAAATAACCTTTGCAGTATCGGTAATAATGGCATCCTCATTATCGGGCAACTTAGCCAGGAAATGCTTCTCAATCTTTTGATATAAAGATAGTTCCACCTTCTTTGGATCGACCAACACCATTTTAAGTTCTGCCGGGTGTTTGGTATAAAGGAGCGAAGCAAGAATAACATTAAGTCCAATTGACTTACCCTGTCCGGTTGCTCCTGCCACCAAAAGGTGAGGCATCTTTGTGAGGTCGAAAGAGAGAGCCTCATTCGAAATCGTACGACCTAATACAACAGGCAGTTCATAGTTTGAGTTTCTGAAACGAACATCTTCCAGCATAGATCTCATAGAGACTATGCTTGGCTTCTCATTCGCCACCTCAATACCAACAGCATTTGTACCCGGTATCGGAGCAATAATCCTCACACCCCTTGCTGCAAGAGACATAGCAATATCCTCCTCCAGCCTCTTTATTGACGCAACACGAACACCTGCCGAAGGAACCACCTCATACATGGTAACTGTAGGACCGGTTCTGGCATATATCTTCTCCACACCAATCTTATAATCGGCGAGAGTTTTAACAATTCTTCGATTATTTTTCTCAAGCTCCTCCTTAGGAACCTCAAACCACTTATCCCTGTAGTCACTCAACAGAGAGAGCGGCGGTGCCTGATAATTGGGCAGATCCAGCTTAGGATTGAACAGAGTAGCGGCAGCCTCCGGAGAGATCTCCTTCATAAAGTCGTCATCATCTTCCATAGCAGCAGGTTCATCATCAATAAAAGGGGAGTCGTCGGGATCCTCTTCAGGATTGTCAATCACCGGAGGTGCCGATTGAATGACCTCCATCTCAACCCCATCCTCTATAGAGAATACCTGACCTGCCGATCTATCCGCCACTCCGGCAGCATTGTCTACAATCCCAGGCAATCCTTCGGATGCGGCAGGATTATCATTAACATCTGACTGAGCCACCTCCTTCTCCGGATGGAATA
>JAFIHK010000125.1 GCA_017848635.1 Bacteroidales bacterium
ACTCTTTTCAATACCACTTGCAATAATCGGTGCTCTGTATGCACTCGCTCTCGCTCAGCAGACATTAAGTATATTCAGTATGCTGGGTATAATAATTCTGGTGGGAATTGTTGCAAAAAATGCAATTCTTGTTGTTGACTTTACAGAGACTCTACGCAAGGAGGGTTTGAAACTGGAGGAGGCACTCATTAAGGCAGTGGAGTTAAGAATGAGGCCGATAATGATGACTGCAATCTCTACGGTTGTGGGGATGATCCCTATTGCAGTATCTCACGGTACCGGTTCGGAGTGGAAGAGCGGCCTGGGTTGGGTATTGATCGGTGGTATGACAAGCTCGATGCTGCTCACTCTTATCATTGTTCCGGTAGTGTTCGATGTTATGGAGAGTCTTCACGTAAAAATTGCATCAAGATTTGGCAAAAGATCCTGATTTAAATATATTTATATAAAATTATAATTTATGCCTTCAACATACACAATGAATATCTGTGAGTTAAAGAGCAACTTTAGTGACATTCAATATCTGCAGAAGCTTTCCGAACTTATTAACTCTTTGAATAAAAAAGTTATTCCTTCGGAAAAGATACTTGTCGCCCAAGCTGTGGAGGTAAATATTAACTCAGCTATTGAGGTTATCAACTCTATCGGTGACGATGAGAAGCGAATCAAGCGGATTGCTCAGGAGAGCTACAGTTCGATAACCGCTATCCTGGAGAAAGAGTTAGGATTGGTGGTAAAGGATTATTACAGAAATCTTTGGATGTCCCTTGGAATTGCTACATTCGGAATGCCTCTTGGGGTTATCTTCGGACTCTCGATGGGGAATATGGGACTAATTGGAATCGGATTGCCGCTTGGGATTGCAATAGGTGTTGCTGTTGGATCGGGTCTTGACAAAAAAGCACTCGAGGAGGGGAGACAATTATGAATAGTTATCATGCAAGACAGATGATTACTCATTTGTCTTGCAGATGATTATTAATTAACACGATATAACCATAAGGAAACAGGCCGCATGAAAACAAGTTTCATACGGCCCGTTCTTTATAAATTGGGTTGGGTATTTTAAAGCTGACTACTCTTCGTTTAGGTGCAGCGATTGTACATAGATGGCTTTTTTAACCTCTTCACGTCTCTTGACAGATTTTTTTACAAAAGTCTTTCTGCTTCTGAGTTCGCGAACTGTTCCGGTCTTCTCGAATTTCCTTTTAAATTTCTTTAAAGCTCTTTCAATATTTTCGCCCTCTTTAATTGGTACTATAATCATAAGCTTTACACCTCCTTTTAATCAAGGCTGCAAAAGTATGCATTTTTTTTTCAACAACAAACACGAATTAAAATATTTTATGAAAACGGCCATCTTTTGTTAAATTTGTAAGATAATGCATAGCTTTTATGACAATAAATGAGTTTAAGATTAAAATAAGTGAGGGCATTCCAACTGTGCTGCCACCGCTAAAAGAGTATGACAATTCCATTAATCATGCTCCAAAGAGGAAAGATATACTCAATGCCGGGGAGAAGGTACTGGCTATTAAAAACGCTCTAAGATATTTTCCGGAGAGCCTTCACAAGGTTTTAGCTCCCGAATTTGCAGAAGAGCTTCTCAGATACGGTCGTATATATATGTATCGCTACCGTCCGGACTACCCTATCATTTCGGGTAGTATCGATGATTATCCCCACAAATCCAAACAGGCAGCTGCAATTATGCTTATGCTGCATAATAATCTGGACAATGCTGTTGCTCAGCACCCACACGAACTTATTACATACGGCGGCAACGGAGCTGTATTTCAGAACTGGGCGCAATATCGTCTTACTATGAAATATCTGAGCGAAATGACCGATGAGCAGACCCTTGTATTAAGTTCAGGCCACCCTGCAGGATTATTCCCCTCTCATAAAGATGCACCCAGAGTGGTGATAACCAATGGCATGGTCATACCGAATTACTCTTCGAAGGATCACTGGGAGAAGTTCAACGCTTTAGGAGTCTCTCAGTACGGGCAGATGACAGCCGGTTCGTTTATGTACATAGGCCCTCAGGGTATAGTCCACGGAACAACCATTACCCTTCTCAATGCTGCCAGAATGCATAACAGAGGAGGAAAAAGTAAACTTTTCGTCAGCTCCGGACTTGGAGGAATGTCAGGTGCCCAACCAAAAGCAGCTGTAATTGCAGGACAGGTAGGCATAATTGCGGAGGTAAATCAGAAAGCTGTACATACCCGATATTCACAGGGGTGGGTTAACGAAGTTTACGACGATCTTGACAAGTTGCTTGAGAGAGCGATTGTTGCAAGGGATAGATGCGAAGCCGTATCCCTGGCCTATCACGGAAACATTGTAGATTTATGGGAGAGGCTGGCCGATGAGAATATCGATGTGGATCTGGGATCGGATCAGACTTCGCTTCACAATCCTTGGGCCGGAGGGTACTATCCTGCCGGATTATCATTTGAGGAGTCAAACAGGATGATGGCAGAGGAGCCAGAGCGATTCAGGGAGGCTGTTCAGGAGTCGCTCCGCAGGCAGATATCTGCTATAAACAGGCTCACAGCCAGAGGCATGTACTTTTTTGACTACGGCAACGCCTTTCTTCTGGAGGCCTCAAGGGCAGGAGCAGATGTTATGAATCTCAATGGGGATGGATTTAAGTATCCTTCATATGTTCAGGATATTATGGGCCCATACTTTTTCGATTACGGATTCGGACCTTTTCGCTGGGTTTGTACTTCGGGACGTGAGAGCGATCTGTTGACAACCGACCATATAGCGGTAGAGGTTCTTGAGTCGATTATGAGTAGCGCCCCTGAAGATATCAAGATGCAGCTATCAGATAACATTCACTGGATAAAAGAGGCCGCAAAAAACAGACTCGTGGTGGGTTCGCAGGCAAGGATTCTCTACGCAGATTCGCTCGGGCGTATTGAGATTGCTCTGGCTATGAACAGGGCAATCAGAGAGGGAAGAGTATCTGCGCCAATAGTTTTGGGACGTGACCATCACGATGTATCAGGCACAGATTCCCCATTCCGTGAAACCTCGAATATCTACGATGGCTCATCATTTACAGCCGATATGGCCGTGCATAATGTGATCGGTGACTCATTCAGAGGAGCAACCTGGGTATCCATACATAACGGAGGAGGCGTAGGATGGGGAGAGGTTATGAATGGTGGATTCGGAATGGTCATTGATGGCAGTGAAGAGTGTGACAGAAGAATTAAGAATATGCTACTCTGGGATGTTAATAATGGAATTGCCAGGCGCTCCTGGGCAAGGAACAAGGGGGCGATGGATGCGATAAAGAGAGAGATGGAGAGAACCCCCGATCTTAAAGTCACAATTCCAAATATTGCGGATGACTCATTGATAGAGAGTGTGGTAAAGACGGTTTTCATCAAATAGGAACAAACTATCCCAAAGAGATATTGGAATTATTTTAAGGGCCTTTATGCAAATTGTAACAGATGTTACACTTTGCATAATTGGCCCTCACTATTTTTGCATCAATAAATAGATCTGAATAGAGACTCTTGCAAATAACCGTGTAAATAAAAAGAATTATGAAGAGAACTGTTATAAAAATAGATGAGGAGTTGTGCAACGGATGCGGCAACTGTGTCAGCGGATGCCATGAAGGTGCTCTGCAACTGATAGATGGCAAGGCTGTAATGATAAGCGATCTCTACTGTGACGGACTGGGAGCCTGTATAGGTGAGTGCCCGGTTGGGGCGATTGAACTGATTGAGAAGGAGACAGAGCCATACAATGAAGTTGCTGTTATGGAACGTATATCACCAAAGGGTGAGAGAGTGGTTCTTGCACACCTCAAACACCTTAAAGATCACGGAGAGATGTTATGGGTTAATCAGGGAGTTGAGTGGCTTGAGAGAGAGGGATTAATTTTGACCTCTCATCGATTATTGGCAACTCAGGTGGTGAGAAAAAATCTGCGGAGAAACCGGTAGCTGACAAACAGGAGTCCCCACACAGCAAAGATGGAGAGAATATGATGTGCGGATGCCCCGGCTCAATGCAGAGAGATTTCAGAGATGATAAAATTGAGGCTGGAAGAGCAGGAAGTTCATTCAGTTTTGCTGCTCCATTCACTCCAAAACCACAATCGGAACTAAGGCAATGGCCGGTTCAGCTACATTTGCTAAATCCTGCAGCTTCATATTTCCAAGGGGCAGATGTTCTGCTTGCTTCGGACTGCTCAGCATTTACCGCAGGTAATTTTCATGAGGATTTCCTAAAAAACAGAACTCTTGCAATTGCATGCCCGAAACTCGACAGCAACACCGAGAGTTATGTGAACAAACTGAAAATGATGTTTGAGGAGTCGCGTATCAATACTCTTACAATTCTCATGATGGAGGTACCATGTTGCGGAGGTCTTTTGGTTCTTGCACAAAAAGCAAGAAAGCTCTCATCGAGAAATGTCCCGATAAAAGCAATCTACCTTTCTGTAAGAGGAGAGCTCCTCAGCGAAGAGTGGGTATAATCAGCTCTTGATTCTATCCGCTATTATGCGATCTACGGAGTATTTGCCCGGACCTGTTATAATCAGGCCGACGAATACCAACATGTAGAGAACAGCTAACTCCTTAACCTGCATAGGATCGGCTCCGTGTATAACAAAGACCGCTACTCCCATTCCAAAAATAAGAGGAATCAGAGCTAACCTGGTAAAAAGACCAAAGAGTAGAAGAATTGAGGCAAAGAATTCTGCACTTATTATCAGACTTAATGACAGAGCCGATCCTACTCCTAACGGATCGGGAAATTGCTGGGACATTTGTGAAAAGTTTTCAAGCTTCGCAAGGCCGTGAGGAATCATAAGCGATGCGGCTGCAATACGAATAACGAGTAATCCCCAGGAGTATCCCGATTCATTCGTTGCCAATATAAATTTCAATAGTTTTTTCATCTCTTAATTTTTTATTTCAATTAAATTCAGAATTAGAAACAAGCTAACCTTCAATTTGTTTAAGCATATCTGGAATATCCAGCTCATCGGACTCTATCTGCCCGATAATTTCCAATCCGGTTTTTGTAAGATTGAAATACATCTGTCTTCTATCCTTCTCTCCAAGTACCCTCTCCACAAAGCCCTTCTCCTCAACAGATCTCAGCACTTTTGATGTATTTGAGCAGGATAGCTCCAACTCCTCAGCGATCTCTCCCGAGCTCATACTTCCATTCCTGAGGCTGCAAAGAAGCAGACCCTCGTTGAGAGAGATCCCATATTTACGGTGAAAATTGACCTCATACTCACTGATAAGTCTGCATATACTCTTTATGGTACAAAGATTCTTCATTTGGCTACTTTTTCTTAACCATTAATATAGTTTCAATGGCATTCTCAAGCTGTGCCTTTGAGAGCGCTCCCTGAGTAACCTGAGGTTTTCCCTGCTGAGGTATAAACATGAGAGTAGGGATTGCTGTAATTCCAAATTCACCCGCAAGTTGCTGCTCCGCATCGGTATCAATCTTGTAAATATAGATCTCTCCCTTATATTTTGCTGCAAGCTCTTCAAGAATGGGAGCCACCTGCTTGCATGGACCGCACCAATCTGCATAGAAATCTACAATTGCAGGTTTATCTCCGTTATATACCCATTTATCGGGCGATTTTTCAAAGTTATAAACTCTGGCAAGGAACTCTGCTCTATTAAGATGAATAGTTGCCTTTTCGGAAGTTTTACTACTATTCGATGATTCGCTCTTTACTCCCTCTGCAGTTGACTTCGATTTAGAATCACTATTTGAGCCGCACGCTACAAGTGAGACTGCTGTAAATCCGGTAATTATAAGTAATTTATAAAATTTCATAGACATTATTGTTTGTTATAAAATATTTCTAATGGAAAATTTTGAAATGCAAACATAATAATTATTTCAAATAAAAAAAAGGTGATAAAGAAAAACCGTCTTCCAAAAGTTTAAAAAATACTTTTGGAAGACGGATCAATCAATTTTAAATGGCATATCCTGCCAATATAAATATTAATTAAAATTTGATACCCAGAGATATGCCTGCCCTTACACCGGCAGTGAGGCCTTCCAGTACCATTGTGGCACCTGATGAATTAACAGTCACACTCTTATCATATAGAGGTATATCAATATCTTCAAGCGATCTACGGATCTCATCCTGCATTGCTGTTGTTAGCGTCTCTGTACTTACCCCTTTGAATGTTCCCTTTCCAGGGCCCACATGTGGTCCCAGAATCCACCAATCCAGGCAGATATTCTTTGCCAGCGACCATTGAGCACCAAACATGAGTCCGAAGGTATCACCTTTGATATCCCCTGACATTGTAAGTGTGTGAGTCTGATTATCCACATCGTAGTCGAAGGTCATGTTTTTGCCTTTAATGTAAGAGTGTCTGTAAAATGGAGCGATATAGAACCCTCTTCCGTATCCCTTCTTACCCATATAGAATCTGATCTCAGGTGTGATAGCGTAATTGCTGAGTTTAAGATTGTTAAGAATCTCTTCGGCATCACCTTCCGGATCGTCGATCTGATTGAGTATAAAACTTTTAAATGGCACAGAAGATTCCGGCATAGTACGATAGGAAATGGCTACCGAGACTCTCTTACCGAGCACGCGCTCATACTGACCCATATAATTATTGAGTACGAGAGCCGTTAGATTTACTTTAAAGATATTTTTTGGAATGTATTCCTTCTGGAGTTGTGCGTTCAGATTAAGCGAAACTGCCATAATCAGAACTGTGAGGAGAGCATATTTTTTCATAGCCTTTTTGATTAGAAGTTTGTGCCCAGGACAAGACTCGAACTTGCACAGCCTTGCGGCCACTGGTCCCTGAAACCAGCGTGTCTACCATTTCACCACCTGGGCAGGCCTTTGCTTTCCTCAAAAGGATTGCAAAGGTATAAAAAATAATCTATTTCAGAAATTTTTCCGACTGTGTTTTTGCACTCTCGGATTGTTTCATAAGATATTCCGATTTAGCCTTGAAGTACTCTCCGATTTTAGCTTTATCCACACCCTTAACCGATGAAACTATCATCTCCAGATAGTACCTGTCTTGCTCACTCATTCTCATAAGTTCGCTAACATTTAGCAGAGCTACTATCTCGGCATAACTTCTGTTAGAATAGAGATTTGCAATCTTTACAAAATATGGTAACGATTCGCTGTTATTCTCAAGCAGATTGATATCGGATATGATTGACAATACTTTTGTTGTATCGGCACTCTTTAGTCTTCCTGAAACATATCTTAATGTATAATTCATAAGTATGGAAGAGATGCTCTTATCGACAATGGTTTTTGATAAATATTTATCGGCAATCTGCTTCTCATTCATAAAAGATTTGTAAGAGTCCGATTCGGGATCCTCAATCAGCATAGAGACATACTTCCAATTTTCAGGAGAGTACTTCTCCATAGGTTTAAGTGTTGAGAAATACTCTGTCGCAAAAGTTTTGAGATCGGCCATAAGATATGAATCCTCAAGTGATTTCATATAGGCTGCCGCTGTCTCCTGGCTCTTATCCTGCATATATGCATTTTTCTTTGCCGCAGGTGAGTTTGAAGGGTCCATTGCCTGTTTGACTCTCTTTATAAATGAGTCTCCGTCCTGACTGCTTCCTACTATTCTGTTTACCTCATTTCCGTTAAGATCCAGTATAAGGAAAGTAGGATAAGCTTTTACATTGTATTTTTTTGCCAACTCAATACCCTCTCCCTTCTCCATATCATACTTCACATTTACAAAATTTTTATTCATAAAATCCCCTACACTCTGCATCGGAAATATTGTGTTTGTCATAAACTTACACGGTCCGCACCAGGTTGTATAGCAATCCATGAATATTAATTTCGGACCCTTTTTGTTTTTCACGGCCTTAGCCATAACTTCGGTAAAGGGACCATGCTCAAAAACAACCCCGGCAGCGGGAGAACTCTCCTGAGAGATAGCAGGCAATGACATTAACAGAGCTGCAAGAATATAAACTAACCTCTTCATCTTATAATTTTTAAATTGATACTCAAATTTACAATTTATTCCGATAGTTTGTCAATTTAAACAAATTCATTTATGTTTTTGTTAATTTTGCAGTAAATAACCTATATGAAAATAGTTTGTAAAATCATACTGAAGCTTCTCGGCTGGAAGGCTGTAGAACCTCCCGTTGAGGAACCAAAATGTATTATACTCGGCGTTCCCCATACATCGGGATGGGATTTTCTGATATCTTATCTCTATTACCACTCTGTAGGAGGTAAGGCAAATGTGCTTGTTAAAAAATCCTTTTTCTGGGGTCCGCTAGGGCCTGTTATGAGAGCAATGGGAGCTGTCCCTGTAGATCGTTCTAAGGGGGCTTCTCTTGTAAGGCAGGTAATTGATGAATTTAAAACCAGGGACTATATGCATCTGGCAATTGCTCCGGAAGGAACAAGAAAGCCTGTGGAGAGATGGAAAACAGGGTTCCACACAATTGCCCGATCGGCAAATGTGCCTGTTTATCTGGG
>JAFIHK010000126.1 GCA_017848635.1 Bacteroidales bacterium
AAGTATTGAAATAAATGGGAATTCTGTTCTACTTCCTGAACCGGTTAAAATGAGAGCCGTTGCTCTCTCAATCGAGGCAATAACAGTGAACAGTACAAAAAAAGAGAAGCAGCAATCAATAGAGAAGACAACAATTAATGTCTCGAAAAATATAGCTTCGGTTTCGGGCAATATTACTGAAGTGTTAAAAGGGCAGGCCGGAGTAATTATTGATAATGAAGAGAATCTCTACATTAGAGGAAACAAAAATACACACTTGCTAATGGATGGGATCCCTACAACATTGTCATCGCTAAATTCCATACCTTCTACAAATGTGGAAAACATTGAGATAATAACCAATCCATCTGCAAAATACGACGCAGAGGGAACCGGAGGAATAATAAATATTATTACCAAACGAAGCGGATCATCCGGTATTAGCGGAAGAGCGATACTAAATTATAACTTCGAAAAAGCTATTAATGGAGGGCTTAATCTCCATTATTCAAAAGGGCACTGGGATCTCGATTTGGGATATAATGGTAAATATGAACGATATAAAACAAACAGTACACTTGAAAGAGAGATGTACACCAATGGAGTAGAGGTAAGACAACAGATGCACTCGGTACAACTCAGCAGAACCGATGGTATTAATTTGATGGTTAACTATAAACCCTCGAAAAAAAATCTGTACACATTTGGCGTTAAAGCTATCTTTCCAAGAGTCAACAATGTCCAGAAAATTAGCGGAGTACGGAGAGTAAATGAGAGCGAGGAGTCTTTCAATAGATTGAACGATGTCTCATGGAACAGAGAGATGTTTGAGAGTCTGATATCTTATAAACATATTTTTCAAAAAGATAAAAACGAGCTCTCATTCGATGCATCATTTTCTAGAAACCGAGGGAGAAGACCGGCGAAATATTACATAGAAAACGAACTATTACAGAGATCCGAAGGTGGAGGTTACCCTACAAATTTTGCAATTCAGGCAGATTATTTAAAATCGGTGGCTACTAACGGATTAATAGAGATTGGAGTAAAAACCACCTCCAGATATAATAATTTTAATTATAAATTTTATAACCTAAATACTCTTTCAAATGACTGGATTATAGATTCTTCATTCAGTAATGATTTGGAATTTCGCGAATTCGTACACTCTTTCTACTCTATTTACACCGGCAAGCCCTCCTCAAAGTTTGAGTATAAATTAGGAGCCAGAGTTGAGTATAATATATCAAATCTTCATCAACTCTCTACAAATGAGAAGATTCACAATGAATACAGGTTTCCGTTTCCTTTTCTGCAATTAAAATACCAACTTAATGATAAGGAGATAATATCTGCAAGTATAAACCGAAGGGTAACCCGCCCCGCCTTTCCTCAGATCAATCCATTTATCAGTATCATCGATGAAACCACATTTGAGACAGGGAATAAAAGACTCTCTCCCGAAATACTCGATAAAGCAGAGCTGAATTATTCATTAATTAATAACAGGGATCAGCTTCGTCTAAATCTGTTTGCAAGCACAACCAAAGATTTTATCACACAAATCTCAACCGTATATGAGGAGAATAAATTAATGCTCACATATGCGAATGGCGATCGGCAGAACAAAATCGGCTTTGATATCGATTATTTAATTAAATTCGGTAAAAATATTACTCTCAATCCTGTAATATCTGCATTTTACACAAACTCAAAGGGTAGTTATAATGAGACAGACCTAAGTGCAGATGATTTTGCCTGGAGCGGAAGTATCAAAGGCACAATTAAACCCGAAAAGAGAACCGATATGCAGATATTTGTGAATTATAATTCTCCTGTTTTATTGCCTCAATTCAGGCTTAAGGAGATTTACTATGCCGATTTCTCGGTAAAAAGAGTTTTCAAGGATGACAGACTATCTGTAAGTTTAACTTTAACAGATATCTTTAACACTCGTAAATGGAATATTGAGTCCGATAACCTCATTTATAGGCTAAAGAACTACAGTAAAAACCAAACAAGGGTATTATGGCTTGGCCTAACTTTAAATTTTAACTCATATAAGGCAAATAAACCGAGCAAAAACATCGAATCAGAGATCGATAATAGTGTTATAAAGTTAGGGAACTAGTTATATATTAATTAGCTATGAAAAAATTATACAGTGAGATCCTAGATTTAAATATGAGCATAGAAGATTGCCATAGATATATTCAAGAGCTTAGTGACGCAAATGAATCTGCTAAACAGGAGATTTTGACGTTGAGGACTGAGCTGGAATCGAAAAGGGATTATGAGGCCGAGATGGGTCGCAGGCTGCGGCTTGAACAGATAATTTCGGAGATTTCGAGGGAGTTTGTACTGCTCGATCTGTCGGAGCTCGATGGTAAGATTGATAGTGCACTCAGGCGTGTGGGGGAGTTTGCAGAGGTGGACAGGAGCTACATATTTCTTTTTAGTGAGGACGGGCTCAGCTGCAGCAATACTCACGAGTGGTGCCGTGAAGGGGTAGAGCCTCAGATAGATAATCTGCAGGACATTCCAATAGAGTACATCCCCTGGTGGATGTCGCAACTTAAGACATACCGGACGATACATATACCGAAAGTATCTGCAATGCCGCCGGAGGCAAAACTGGAGAAGGAGAGCCTTGAGGCGCAGAGTATCCAGTCGCTTCTGGTTATTCCGCTTCTTGCCTCAAACCAACTGATAGGATTTATCGGGTTTGACTCGGTAAAACTGGAGAAGAGCTGGGAGGAGGAGGATATCTTCCTGCTTAATATATTAGGATCGATTTTGGGTAACGGATTCGGGAGAAAGAGAAGTCAGGAGGAGCTTATAAAAATATATAAGGACCTCGGTTTTTCTCTGGCAGTGACAACTACAATAGAGGAGGCGCTGAGTCAGGTAATATCTGCCACAATGAAGATCGATGGAGTGGATTGCGTCGGAGTATATCTGCTCGACAAGGAGACCGAAACACTGGAGCTTGTGGCGCACGAGGGGCTATCCAAAAGGTTTCTCAAATATGTCACAAAATATGATAATTCGTCGCTGCAGTATGGGCTGGTGCAGAATGGAACGCCTATGTACGGCCGCTTTGAGGATATCCTGCAGGTTGAGGGAGATTTTTTTACCGATGAGGGATATATCTATTTGGGGGTCTTGCCAATTAAACACGAAGGGAGGGCAATCGGAGCATTGAATCTCGCCTCGCGAAACAGGAGACCTTTCCGGGAGTATGACAAGATATTCATAGAGGCGATAGCCTCGCAGATAGGTGGTACACTTTCGAGAATCAACGCCGAGAATGCACTGAAGTTGAGTCAGGATAACTTCCGCCTCATGTTCGAGACAATAGATGACTTTATGTTCATTCTCGACGAAAATGGAAATATTATAAAAACCAACCCGGTGGTTTCGCGCCGATTAGGCTACAGCGATGAGGAGCTCATAGGTATGAATGTGCTGGAGGTTCACCCGCCATTGCAGAGAGATGAGGCATACAGGATAGTTACAGAGATGCTTGCAGGGAGCCTCGATACCTGCCCGATTCCGCTCTATCGCAAAGATGGGCAGACTATTCCGGTAGAGACAAAGGTTGTTACAGGAACGTGGAACGGGAAGAGTGCCCTATATGGAATATCCAGAGATGTCACCGAACGGGTCAAGGCACAAAAGGCCCTTGTGGATAGCCAGGAGAGGCTAAATTTTGCAATGGAGGGTACAGGTGACGGGGTGTGGGACTGGTCATTGAACGAAGGGACAATTTTCTATTCGGAGCAGTGGAAGCAGATGCTCGGCTATACCGGCGACGAGATAGGCGACACCTTAAAAGAGTGGGAGAGCCGGGTTCATCCGGACGATCTGCAAAAGAGCATGAACGAGCTTGAGAGGCACTTCCGCCAGGAGATTCCTGTTTACGTAAACGAACACAGGCTCAGGGGCAAGGATGGTAAATACAGATGGGTTCTGGACAGAGGTAAAGTTGTCGAGTGGAACGACGACGGGAGCCCTAAACGGGTAATCGGTATTCACACAGACATCACCCAGAGGAGAGAGCTCGAAGACCATCTGCGCACAACCCTTGAGAAGGAGAAGGAGCTCAACGATCTTAAATCGAGGTTTGTTTCGATGGCCTCACACGAGTTCAGGACTCCGCTGGCCTCTATTCTGCTTATAAGTGAAACACTTATTGCCTACTATGAGAAACTGGACAGGGAGAGTATCGGCGAGCGGCTGAATCGTATAAAGACTCATGTACAGCACCTTACAAGTATTATAAACGATGTGCTTCAACTCTCCAAAATTCAGGAGGGTAAGAACGGATTTAATCCGACCGTCACAAATGTAGTTCTGCTTTGCCGGAATCTGGTTAATGAATTTAATATCGCCTTTATGCCTGAGCATGGGGTGGAGTTTAAGAGTAAAAAAGAGGTAATTAACGCCCGGGCAGATATTAACCTGATTACCAGGGCGCTTAATAATCTGCTCTCCAATGCATTGAAGTATTCGCCCGAAAACCCGAATATTGTTGTCGAGCTGCACACATCGGGGAGTGAGTGGACAATTGAGGTGAGAGATAATGGAATCGGGATTCCTGAGAGGGACCGACGACATCTCTTTACACCATTTTTCAGGGCCGGGAATGTATCGAATATTCAGGGCAGCGGTTTGGGATTGAGTATCGTGAGAGAGTCCGTGCAGATGCATCAAGGGCATGTCACATTCGTGAGTCAGGAGGGTAAAGGCACTTCATTCAAGCTACATTTTCCTGCCTCTTCGATAGTGAGTTGAGATATCAGCAAATAAATATTTCTGATTTTTATTGTTGCAAATTACATTTTTTTCTATTTTTGAGATTGAGTAATTTAATTACTCGATCTCATTTTTTTTAGGCCCCGTGTATGGGACTGACCGGGCGAAGCTGTGTAATACGCCCCCTAATCTGCTTAAATTAAACACTTTATACAATGTTAGACACCATCGTCACTTCTAAGACGAGGATAAAGCTTCTGATTAAATTCTTTCTAAACTCAGGTACGAGTTCCTATCTGCGCGACCTTGAAACGGAATTCGGCGACTCAACTAACAGCATAAGGCTGGAACTTAACAGGTTCGAAGAGGCCGGCATGCTCGTCAGCAGAGTGGAGGGAAATAAGAAACTTTTCCGGGCAAACACAGCTCACCCTCTGTTTAAAGACATTCACAACATTTTGCTAAAGATTACCGGGATAGACCAGATAATCGAAAATGTGCTCAACCGCCTGGGCGGGCTCGAGGAGGCCTGGCTTGTGGGCGATTTTGCCGCCGGCCGCAACAGCAAAGTGATTGACCTCGTACTGGTCGGTATAGATATCAACGTGGATAATCTCATCGACTACATTTCCAAGGCGGAATCGATGATCTCGCGAAAGATCCGCTACCTTATCCTCACCCCCGCAGAGTCCGAAATAATCGAGAAACATTACCCTGTAAGACTTAAGCTTATGGGGAGGGGGGATTAGTGATTGGTGATTGGTGATTGGTGATTAGTGACTGGTGATTAGTGATTGGTGACTGGTGATTAGTGATTGGTGATTGGTGATTAGTGATTGGTGACTGGTGATTGGTAGTAAACGGATTCTGAAGGTTCTATAAAAACGAAAACCCTGAAGTATGCAGAAGCAGGGACAACAGGGAATAACACTGCAAATATAATAAAAATTTAATCTATTACATAATATTATAATACTAAACGTATAATTTTATCATGCAATACATTGATTTTGAAAAAATTCTATCTCCAGCTCGATTAAACAGATTTTTACAAGCTGTTAATAATGATCAAGATAAAGCATTGTATTTATATCGTCTTAATATTAAACTCTCTCAAAACTTTTATGCAATTCTTAGTATGTTTGAAATTGCGCTACGCAATGCTATAGATATTCATTATGCTAATCACTTTCAAGATAAGGAATGGCTTAAAAATCAATGTTTAGGAAATGGTTTTCTAAATGATCAAGTCTTCAGGACAGGTCGTTTTAAGTCAAAAAAGAAAGTAGATTCTGCCATCAAGGAACTTGGTGTTCGTTACACACATGACAGGGTTGTTGCATCATTAAGTTTTGGCTTCTGGGTAAATCTTTTTGCTCCAATACAGTTTAAACTGGCAGGTCAAAATCTTCATAAAATATTTACAGTTCGACCTAAAGGAACTCAACAAAAGCAATTATTTATTGAACTAAACGACATTCTTAATTTTCGAAATAGAGTAGCACACCACGAACC
>JAFIHK010000127.1 GCA_017848635.1 Bacteroidales bacterium
CAGATCGCACCTTACCAGAGAGCCTGGAACTACCGAACATATTATTCGAATCCGGCAATGAGATTTTCTCAGGCAGAGGCCGCAAAAGTAATTCCTAATTCCGCAGTGGAGGTTAATGACGATATTGGGGATATAACCGACATCCACCCAAAAAATAAGAGAGATGTGGGACTTAGGCTCGCCTGGCTTGCACTCTCCCAACATTACGGAAAGAGCTCTTACGCCGATTACCGCTGTCCGGTATTTAATTCTGCAAAGATTGAGGGAAAGGTTATTATTGTTAAATTTGATTATGCAGATGGGGGGTTAAAGAGTGCAGACGGACTCTCCCCTACAATGTTTGAAATATGTGGTGCAGACAGGGTTTTTTACAAGGCAGATGCCGTAATTAAAGGAAACACAGTTGAGCTAACATCGCCCCTTGTCCAAACACCTGTTGCTGCAAGAATGGGATGGAGCTACACAAAAACAACCAACCTGAGATCGTCTAACGGATTGCCGGTAAGCGTTTTTAAGACATATTCGTGGAGTGACGACCAGGAGGAGATATAAAATATGAGAAGAATTGCACTGTTAATCTCTTTACTTTTAATGTCATTCCCCGTTATTGCACAGAGTAGCGGGAGATTTTCTGTTTCAGATCTATACTCAAACGGAGCTGTTCTTCAACAAAAGAGCGAAGTTACAGTATGGGGAGAATCACTCCCCGGTGCAGAGGTACAAATCTCAGCCTCATGGGGGCAAAGAGAGATTGCAGTTGCGGATGCAAAAGGGAATTGGTCATCCATTCTTAAAACTCCCGCAGGTAGTTATAAAAGTTATACGATCATTTTGGAGTCCTGCGGTAAAAGAATCTTGATAGATGATATTCTGGTGGGAGAGGTTTGGCTCGCTTCGGGACAATCAAATATGGAGATGTCTTTTCACGAGGATCCCAACAACAATATAAAGGTTGAAGGAGCGGCAGGGGTCATTAACGGTCCCGAAGATAGATACCTCAGATGCTTCAATGTTGCCCGCAGCGAAAAGTTCTATCCTCAGGAGTCAGTACCAATGAACGGAGGGTGGAAAAGTAAGAATAGCAAAGATGTAGTATGGTTTTCGGCAGTTGGTTACTTTTATGCAGCTAAACTCCGGGAGGTGCTGAATTTGCCTGTAGGTATAATAAATGCTTCCTACGGAGGATCTCCTGTTGAGAGCTGGATTCCAGGTGATTTTGCCAAAGGAGCTATTTACAATGATAAAAGGGTAGAACGGGAGGATGAGATAGCTTTCGGAGCACTGGGAAGGGATGAGGCAGTTAAAAGATTCAGGAGTTGGATAGATGATTCTCAGCGGGGGAAAAGTGATTCTCTTGCAATGGAATTTTCGGACGGGCTCAATGTTCTGAATCTGCCGAACTACTTTTTTAATACACCGAGAGGAGGGGAGTTGGGAGGTACCTTCCTTTATAAAAAAATTGAACTTGATGCTTCTCACGATCTCACTTTATCTCTACCGCAGATAGATCGTAACTGCCAGATATTTTTCAACGGGAATCTTGTCTATGAGGCAATATTACCTTCGGAAGCCTACAGACATCCACGGGTTAATATCCCTTCGCGAATGACGCGTAAAGGTGTCAATCTGCTCTCTGTAAATATGATCACTACTCTGTGGAATGGAGGGATAATCGGAAACAGGGAGGAGATGAATATATCATACGCCGATAAAACAATATCTCTCGCAGGAGAGTGGTATTATAAAAAAACATTCGATTTGTACAGCGTTAAGAGAGTGCCATACGAAGGGTTGCCAAACGCATTTCTCATTTCATCCCTATATAACGGAATGATTAATCCTTTAGTAAAATACAGTGTAAGAGGAGTTCTTTGGTATCAGGGCGAAGCGAATATAAGTAACAGGGATTTATATCCCGAAATGTTATCAGATCTGGTTAAAGGTTGGAGATCGGCCTGGGGTAAGAATCTGCCCTTTTACTATGTGCAGATCGCTCCCTGGAAAGGTAATGGACACAATCTGAGCGAATATTCTCAGATGAGAGCGATTATGAGCAGTGCATACAGAGGGATAGGTAATGCCGATGTTGTAATTACGACAGATCTTGGCGATCCTCTTAATATTCACCCTCCAAGAAAGAGAGAGGTAGGTGAAAGATTAGCACTAAAGGCACTCACTAAGACCTATGGTCTAAGCTCATATAGTGCTGATTATCCGGCTCTCCACAAAGCTGTCGTTAAGGGAGATTCAATAACTCTGACACTTAGGAATTTATATGATGGAATTGTTGTGACCGATAAAGAGTCACTCTTTGAAATTTCCGGTGACGGGCAGATATACTATCCTGCAACATTCAGAATAGAAGGCAATAGAGTGATTTTGTACTGTAAAAATGTAAAAAAAGCCCTATTTTTGCGGTATGCTTTCCGAAACAGTATGTCCGGCAACATATTAAACTCAAAGATGCTGCCGTTAGACCTGTTCGAGGTAAAATTGTGTGATCTTGAGTAATTTATTAAACTGCTTTATGAAAAAAATCAAATTGAGAACTCTTTTGTTGGCAGCTCTCTTGGTGCTCTTTACATCTAATGTTGAGGCGCAGTACAAGAAGAGTGGAAATTCTGTTGTATGGAGTATAGATCTTAAATCCACATTTAAGGACAAAATAGATCTTAAACAGAGATATCAGAGTGAGATAGATGCAATTTATGCAAAAAAGGGGGATAAAAATCTTACGAAAGATCTTGATGTACTTTTTGTAGGAAGCTCTTCGATAAGAGGCTGGAGATCGGTATATGAAGATATGAAACCGCTCAGGGTTCTGAATAACGGTTTTGGAGGTGCAACCATAAGGGATATCCTTTACAGGTATGATAAGGTTGTAAAGCCGTTTAAGGCAAAGAAAGTAGTATTATATGTAGAGAATGATATCACAAACGAGGATGCATTGGATACATATATTATACTCGATCTTTTCAGGCTATTCACCCAAAAGGTCCAAAAAGATTTTCCCGGAGTAAAAGTGTTTATTGTCTCATTTAAGCCATCGCCATCAAGAGCCGGCGTTCTTGCAAAGCAAATTCTAATTAACAATATGCTTGAAGCTTATGCTGCAAATAGCGATGGAGTTGAGTATATAGATGTCAGCAAGGCTATGATGCCTTCGGGAGTCATTGATACCACAATTTTTCTCAATGATAAGCTACATATGAACGCCAAAGGCTACAAATTGTGGACGGATATTATTAAACCGGAGCTCATAAAATAATAAATCAATGAGATTTAGTTGAACTTTTGAATCCCATCAATGTTTATTTGGGTGGACAGGGTGAATTATGTAAATTTACATTTAAGCAATATAAAACAAATTTTTATGAAAAAGTTTATTTCAATGATTTTAGCCGGCTCTTTAGTGCTGGGCGGATGTGGAACAATGAGCAACACAGCAAAGGGAACTCTCTTTGGAGCAGGTGGCGGTGCTATACTCGGAGCGGGTATCGGCGCAATTGCAGGTAAAGGCAAAGGTGCAGCTATTGGTGCTGCAATCGGAACAGCTGTTGGAGCAGGTACCGGTGCAATTATCGGAAGAAAAATGGACAAGCAGAAGGCCGAACTTGAAAAGATTCAAGGTGCTCAGGTAGACACTGTTAGCGATAAGAACGGTCTTACAGCTATTAAAGTTACTTTTGCCGATGGTATTCTCTTCCAGACAGGTAAGAGCACACTTAGCACAACTTCGCAAAATGCTCTTAATGAGTTCGCACAATCTCTGCTCAACAATCCGGATACCGATGTTAACATTTACGGCCACACCGACAATACCGGATCAAGAGAGATCAATCAGAAGCTCTCCGAAGATAGAGCTGCCAGCGTTAAGGGCTACCTTGTAGCTAAAGGTGTCAACGGAGCAAGGCTTACAACAAAAGGGTATGCATTTGACGATCCGATCGCAGATAACTCTACGGTTGAGGGTCGTTCAAAAAACCGCAGAGTAGAGATTTTCATATCTGCCAACTCAGAGATGATTAAAAAGGCAGAGACAGGTCAGCTTAAATAGTTATTGCTGACCTGTTACCTGCAGGTATTTGATCAATTTAATCTCATAATCGCAACAAGCATCGCTATAGAAGTTGTTACTCTGTCTCAGTTTTGTGTGGGCATCCAGCAGGTCGGTTATATCTGTAATACCGGCATTGTAGTTGTTGGTACTCAACCTGAGGTTCTCCGAAGATGAAGCTATAGCCTTTCTGGCAACCTCGATCTGTTTGTATGCTTGTTGCAATTCGTTCCAAGACTGATTTATATCGATTTTAAGGAGAGCACTATTGTTCTCCTTTTCGTTTATAGCCTTCTTGAGTTCAATCTTCTCCCTCTTAATTGCACTGCTTCCTCCCCACCATCCAGAAATCGGCACCTTCACTGTTGCAAAGAGAATTGAGTTCCTGGTATTGTGACCGGATAGGTCGTGGTAAAAATAGGATGCACCCACACCTACAGTAGGCAGATAGTTGCCTGTTTCGCTCTTAACTTTTAGTTTCTGTGCCTCTACGCTCTTATCCAGGAGCTGACTCTCACTTCGTCTAAGGAGAGCCTCTTCTGCCGGAATAAAATAGCTCGCCGGAGAGTCCGGGTTAATAAACGCCGTATCGGATACATCGAATTCATTACTTTTGATAGAGCCCCCAATATACTGTGCAAGAAGCATTTTATAGATCTCTATTCCATTCCTGACCTTTATTTCATTACTCTCCAGCTCCAGACTCTCAAGTTCAACTTTAAGCAAATCTCCGTTGTTCGTAACTCCTGCCTTAACGGCACTCTCAACTCTGCGCTTAACTCCTGCAAGCTGATCTTTTGCACTGTTGATTGTTTTCAGCTTCTCCTTGAGAGAGACTATCTGCCAATAGTAGGAGGCCGTATTTCTTATAATCTCATCCTGAGAGAGGTCGGCTTTGAGTTTTGCTACCTCCTCTCCAACTCTGGCCAGTCTGTTCCCATTGTAGATTCTTCCGCCGGCAAATATCGGTTGAACGGCTGTCGCCGCAGCAACATTACCATCTTTAAGCATCTGTATAGGTACAGTAAGCCCCACCGCAGCAATGCTAAAACTCATATCTACAAGTGGATCGGCGGCTTTAAAAGACGCCCCTCCGACAGATACGTCGGGGAAATACTTCGTAAAAGCCTCACGTCTTGTTAATGTTGCCTCATCTACTGTGAGCTTCGAATTTATAATATCTACATTATTGTTCAGTGCTAGTTTGATACACTCGTCAAGAGTTAGACTCTGTGCCTCTGATGTTATTGGAAACAATAATATTATCAGGCTGAATATATAGATTCTTTTTATCATATCTCTTCACTGTTAGCTGGTTGTGTAATTAGTTCGGCGTTTTGAAATATTTTATAGTAGAGTATAGGTAATATGGTAATGATGAGGAGCATCGATACGATTGTTCCGAAGCATACCACGGCACCCATAGGTGACCAGAGAGGATTGCCTCCCAGGATCATAGGAATTACACCCATACTTGCTGCGGCCGAGGTAAGGAAGATCGGTCTCATTCTGCGGGATGCTGCAGATATTGCTGCCTGGCGGGGAGCCATTCCGCTTTTGCGAAGCTCTTCGGCATAATCGATCATAATAATTCCGTTACGAGCAATTATTCCGAGCAGCGATACAACTCCAAGTATTGCCGTAAGGCTCATATCTTTGTCCATTACCCATAAACCTAATGCTGTTCCTGGAAGTGAGAATACCATTGAGCCAATCACTAGGGTTGCCAGGCTATTCTTTTTAAAGTGGAAGAGCAGAATCATAAATATAACAATAATAGCTACAATCAAACCCAGTATTATCTCAGGTAGTACCTCGTTATCTCTCTCGATAGATCCCCCCATGGAGACATCTATTTCCGATGGGAAATTTATACCCTTTAAACCCCTCTCAACGATCTTTGTCATTTTGTTCACATTCTCGTTTCGTGCAACATCGGCTGTTATCGAAACAGTCTCTATGCCTCCTCTTCTCTGTATCTGCCCACTATTCCAGTCGGGTTTGATATCGGCAATCTGCCTTAATGGAACATTGTTGCCGGGTATCAGAGAGTTTATATATGTGTTGCTAAGGTCCTGGAATCCCAGCGAGTCGCTCTTCTCCTCCTTGAGCATAACTTTCATCGGGTAGTCACCCTCCCATAGAGTTGTCACTGGCAGTCCGTCGCCAAATCTCATTGCCAGGCTCAGTGATGCCAGGGTCTTGTTAACTCCAAGTCTTATAGATTCGTCGCTGTTTAATTCTATGTTCACTCCAGGTGTAGTCTCGAGAAGTGATGTTTTAATCACTCTCAACCTTTTATCTTCCTGCATAAGGCTTTTAACGCTATCGGCATACTTTGCAAGAAGCTGGCGATTATCGCCACTTAGCCGAACCTCAACAGGGTAGGTGGCTTCGGTGTAGTCCAGTTGTCTGAATCTGACAATTGCCTGAGGGAAATAGTTCTCATATTTGAGCGAGTATTCGTCTAAAAGTTCAATTGTCTCCTTGTTCCCGTTTGTATTTACTATGAATTGTGCAAAATTGCTTCCACCAAGTGATGGGGCATATGTTGTATGAAATCGCGGTGAACTTGCCCCAATGAAGGTTGTTATAGATTTTACCCTCTCATCTTTTGCCAAAATCCTTCTCATAGAGTCGGCAACTGCAGATGTCTGCTCTATAGTTGTACCTTCGGGAAGAGAGAACTCGACAGCAAATTGATTTCTCTCGGCAACAGGCATCAACCTTTGAGGCAGATTGGCAAACAGAATCACTCCTGCAATAATTACCACTGCGCCTATTGCCAATGTTCTTCCTATATGGCTGAAACATAGGTTTATGAATTTGTCGTATCCGCTCTGTACAATCTCCAGGAGACTTCTTCGATTCTTTCTCTTGATGCGCCCTTTTGTAATCAGTACGAGTTGCATGTAAGGAACCAGCATCACGGCGACTATGAATGAGAACATCAAAATCACTGTCATTGCCACAGGCATTATCTTTACAAAATCTTTAAAGAGTCCGGAGAGAGTGAGTATGAAAGGGAAGAATGTAATACTGATAGCCAGCGTAGCACTGAATATCGACATAAAGAACTCTGTTGCGCTCTTCACTGCCGCCTTCCATCTATCCATACCCTCGTCGATATACTCAAGATAGCAGTCAATTATTACGACGGAGTTGTCCACAATCATTCCCAACGTGACTATTAGTGCCGCAAGTGACACGGTATTAAGTTCGATACCTATTGAGTAGAAAATACCCAGCGATACAAATATTGAGATCGGAATTGTTGCTGCGGCAACCGATGCGACTCTAAGAGGAAGAAGCACCATTGTTACGAGAATCACTGCTACAATTGCAATTAGCAACTCTTTTAGAAAGTTGTTTACAGAATCGCTAACAACCTTACTTTGGTCGGTAATTCTGTATATGTCAACATCTTCAGGAAGCTCGCTCTCAAATTGGTCGAGAATTTTATTGACATCTTTTCCGAATTTGACAATATTGTTGCCGCTGTTCATCTCCAGGGATAGCAGAACGCATTTTTTCCCGTTATTTTCGATGTAGGATGATGGCTTTGGGTACTCTCTCTTAACGGTAGCTATATCCTGCAATCTGAGAATGTTTCCGGTAGGATCGGCGTATACAACCTGTTGCGATAGTTCGCGCTCACTCTTGTAGGTCTCCGAAATGTGAAGAGGAACCTTAACGCTTCCATTATCTATTCTCCCACTCAATATAGTGGTACCCTGAGTGAAAATATTAGCCAGCAGCAGATTATTACTAATACCGTAAGCTGCACTCTTCTCCTGACTTACATATACACCAATCTGCTCTTTCTGAACCCCATAGCGTCTGAAATTTGCTATCGCCTTGTTTTTTCTCAATCTATCTTCAAGCTTGTCGAGATAGCTCTCCAGCTCTCTGTATGTTTTATCTCTGCCCTCAAGTGTTATAAGCAGTGCAGATGTGTCTCCGAAATCATCATTTGCTATAAGGGCAAGCACCCCGGGAGGAAGCTGCGATTTAAACTGACTTAAGGCAATCTTGAATTTACTCCAGAACTCATCTTTTTTATAAACATTATCATTAAGGGTAACAAATACATAGACAAATCCATCCTTGGTAAGAGAGTAGGTCTTGGTTTTATTCACCTCTTTGAATGTCCAGATAAAGCGTTCCAGCGGTTTTGTGAGCTGATCCTCAACCTCTTTAGTTGTAGCTCCAGGATATGCTCCTACAACAACGCCCTGACGAATTGTAAAGGTTGGGAACTCATTCTTAGGCATAACAATCAGCGAGTATATGCCGAAAGCTACAAGAACACCTATTAACAGTACAATTAGCTTATGGTGAGTCAGCGCCCACTCGATAAGCCTTCTCTTTCCATTACTTCTCTCCATTGTATGATATTTTTGTTCCTTCGCTGATCTTTTCACTTCCATCTACTATTACCGTATCTCCTTTAGCCAGCCCCGATGCGATAACAACTCCATTTTCGGTAAGAGCTCCCGGAGTTACATATCTCTTTGAAGCTATTCCGCTTTGAGCGGTCCATACAAAATATCTTCCGTCGGAATCTGTTTGTATAACTCTGTTGGGGAGAACGATAGCGCTATTTTCGTTTGAAGAGCCCGGGATTGTTACCCTGCATACCATGCCGGGAAGCATCTCTTTTTTAGGGTTGGGAAGTGTGATTTTTACATCATATGTATGTGAAAGCATATTTCCAGAAACCCCCTTGTCGGTTATTTTTCCCACATAGAGCCTGCCCGGTAGGGCTCCGAGAGTGACTTTTGCCTGATATCCCTTGTTGACAGAGGCAATCTCATTTTCCGGTACAGCGAATTTAACCTTCACACTCTCAATTTTCATTAATGTGAGGACACAAATACCCGGAACCGCCGACTCTCCCTCCTCGATCTTTCTTTTACCAATCACTCCGCTGAATGGGGCTCTTAAAGTTGCATTGGATAGGTTTCTGGCAGCTACTCTGGCAGCTGACTCTGCCTGTTCATATTTGGTCTTCACCTCTACGTACTGTATCTCAGGAATAGATCTATTATTGTATAGCATCTCAATCCTGGAGAGAGCATCTTTTGCCTGACTGAGAGTTGATTGTGCTGCAACATTCATTGCATCAAGATTCTCTCTGTTAAGAGTGGCAAGAATCTGCCCTTTGTTAACAAATTCACCCTCCGAAACATAGACCTTCTCGACTGTTCCGGCTGTAATAAAGCTTAACGAAGCAGCAGTGCTGCCCTCCACTGTTCCTACATACTCTTTTGACAACGAATTTTGCTGCGGATCAATAGTCACTGTCTCGACCTTAACGGCCTCTCTTGCAACATTTTTATTGTCAGTGTTTGAGCAAGATTGTGCGAGAATTAGCGACATTAAGGGCAGAGCGATGTATACTCTGGATACTCTCTTAATTTTCATATTACTATATTTTAAAATTTTCATCAGTTTTATATTCGGCAAAAGTCGATCTATTTCTTTATTCAAAAAA